>JBLMZJ010000079.1:0-3423 GCA_050258735.1 Deltaproteobacteria bacterium
CATCCCGGTTATGATGTTTTTATACTCATATCTGTTGGGGTGTAGCCAAGCGGTAAGGCAACGGACTTTGACTCCGTCATTCGTTGGTTCGAATCCAGCCACCCCAGCCAATTTAATAACCACACGGGCCATTAGCTCAGTAGGTAGAGCACCTGACTTTTAATCAGGGTGTCCGGCGTTCGAGTCGCCGATGGCCCACCATTTTGAAAACTTTAACTCCGTCAATTAAAAGTTGGCGGAGTTTTGTATTTTCTGTTTAATCCAAAATAAATAAGCCGTCTTCAGAATGAAGACGGCCTAATTATTATTGATTCGGCAGATCCTATTTGATGATGGGGCTGCCTACCGGGAGAACAGTTCTCCCAAACGCCCCGTTCATGATGATTGCCCCACTGGTATAGATAGCAAGAATTCCAGTTATCAGCAGACACCAAGCAGCATAAGTGTGAGCATAAGCTCCCATCATTCCAAGCTTGGAGCCAGTAACAAATATTACACCAACAAATAAGATGAGAACAGCCAAGCCTAAGGAAGCTGCAGTCTGTTTTAAAAAGGCAATGGTATAAGGTATCAGGATCAGGAGAAGGACCAACCAGGCATAGCCATCAACACCAGCATTGATCTTCCATCCGTGTATACCAGCAAAGAATTCAAAAATAAATTCCAATCCGCCTACCAGCATGAAGAATCCCGAGAAGAACAAGAAAGTGTTGCCGCCCAGCAAATTACCTTCTGCCAAATCGATAAGTCCTACGCATAATTGAACAACAAAACCGCCAATAAGCCAGATCCCGAGGAAGAGAAGGGGACTGCCCTCTCCAGTACATCTACCACTAAGAACTGCAAAAAAGGTGAAACACGCGATTGCTAAAGCCACTAAGCCCGCAGGACTCGGATTTGCCCAACCAGCCTTATCATTTGATGACATTTGAATACTCCTCCTTATTCGAAATAATTGGACCTGTCTCCAAGATGCTTAAACAATCACCCCCGCCAAAGGTATTGCTAAAAGGCGCCCCGCCTGCTTAGCCAAGGTCAGGTTCAACTATTGGTCTTTCTCTATCTATCCACATCAAATAGTTATTATCTAGTTCGCTTCCATCCTGCTAAAAAATATATATACATCCAATAACTAGGCCCAATATTCTGAATATTCTGGCTTTTATTATGATATATGCTACACCGCTTTTTTGTCAATAAAAATCGCTTTTTCAGAGAATTGGTCAAAAAATAAGGGCGAATTGGTATTAAACCAATTCGCCCTTCTAACTCTGATTTGTTATTTCAGATATTCTTTCTTGGCCTCACCGGCCAGGTATTTTTTGTACGGATCATAATGAAACTCAGTATTGTAAGTCCGATGAGGTGCCGCTACATCACTGAGCCCCCAGACCAGGAAATTCACTGCATCCTGGACAGCGTTGCCGCAATTTGCGCAATAAAGACAATCAGCCTTGGTCAGCCCCAACATTTTGAGCTGTTCATCACAGCAGCGGATATTGTTTATGCCATAATAACTTTCATCATATTGGAAACCCAGCTCATCCAGGGCTTCTTTAAAGGATAACAAGCGATGATTGGGGAAATTGTCCTGTAATTCATAACTGTTATCTGGTATATCGGTTTCTTCTACCTTGACCCATTCGAAACGCCGGTCTTTGAGCAGATGATACATCCTTCCATATATAGCTTCATGGCCGGCCCAGGCAAACCACTCCTCACCGTCATGAGAAGCCAGACCCCCGCGAATATAAAAACTGAAACCACGGTCGGCTTCAGGCAGATCCTTGATTAAGGTCAGTCTATAGATCATGGTTTGTTCTCCTTGCCCTGATTAGGTCTGATATTCAGGATGTCCTTCGGGAATGATGGACTGTGACCCCCCGTCACTGGTACGGCAGACCACTTTATATATGCCGGCATTCAAGATGATCCTCTTGCATAAAAAACAAGGTTCAGCATCAAGGATCTCGTCGGTCTTTACATCGTAACCTGCCAGGTAGAGGGTAGCACCCAAAGTCTTCTCCCTGCCGGCGTTTATTATCGCATTCATCTCGGCGTGAACGCTGCGGCAGAGTTCGTATCTCTCGCCGCGGGGAACACCGTTTTTTTCACGTTCGCATACTTCAAGATCACAACAATTGGGCAGTCCGCGTGGAGCCCCGGAGTAACCAGTAGAAACAATTGCGTCGTCCTTAACCAAAACCGCGCCATAGTTGCGTCGCAAACAGGTACCGCGGGAAGCCACATCCTGTGCAATATCCAAATAGTACTCTACTTTACCCGGCCTGCTCTTCATTCCAAACACTCCTCGTCCCGAGCTACTGCACCTATTCTAACAGTTTTCTTCCAGAATAACAGCCCCGGACGACTACATTTTTCTTACTAATTTAGACATGGTATTTAAAAATAGAGGATCATATTTGTCACCGACATGCTCCGAATGCCACAATCCGGACTGACGAACCATACGATTACCGCAATAGTTCCCCAGCCATTTGGCGGAAGCCTTGTCACGGGGCTTCTGATTATAATTGCTGAGCAGCGCAATGCTGTTATTGCGGATCATTTGGCTGGTCACCAATGGATTCCTGGCGTAGTCCGTGGAAACCCACAGAAACGGCATAGCTGCT
This sequence comes from Deltaproteobacteria bacterium, assembly GCA_050258735.1. Classification (GTDB taxonomy): domain Bacteria; phylum Bacillota; class Syntrophomonadia; order Syntrophomonadales; family Syntrophomonadaceae; genus Syntrophomonas_A. The sequence goes on from JBLMZJ010000079.1 coordinate 2,634, forward strand.
ATTACATCACTGACCTCGATCTCTAACGGATATTCCTGGCGGCGCACCACTGCATTGCTGGTACTGGCATCCCAGGTGGAACAATCTATATTATCGCGATGTAATAATGCGTTTCCCACATGAGCCCTAAAATCCGAGACCCGGTGATCTCCTCCCCCGGCATGCTGACCCTTGATCGAGCCCCGGGTCTGACGCAAACGATCCCACAGACCGCTTTTATTATCCCGTATAGAATTGGACACGCCCACCCGAACTACCCGCGGTTCGATCTCATTGTCACGAAGTTCACCATTCTCAAAAAAGAAGTAAACGCCGTGGTGAGGCCAGTTCATACGCTGGTTACATTCATTCAGGTAATGTTTGCCCAGTTTTTCGTCGAGTACCCGCAAAAACTCATATAATGACTGCAGATCATAAAAGCGCTGCATTCAAACACTCCAATCCGGTTGTATACAGTATATTTTACAATATGTCCTGCATAAAAACTAATTCAGAAAATGGAACAACAGTATCCATATGTTTACTCTCCAATATTGGGACGATCAGAATAAGTATGGTGCAGGCGCATTTTGTAATCCGCGAGGACCCGTATCACCGGAAGGAAAAAGAGTAAACACAGCAATACATTGCTGGCCGCGTGAGCTAGATCGAAGTAGAAGCTGGCAATATAAGCAGCGAAAAACGATTTCATGGTCAGCGGCTGTATGTATACCACCCAAAAACCCAGGTTCTGCAGCCAACCGAAAATGAAGCCCCATATTCCGCCAAACAAAGCTATGGCCCAGCGAGA
>JBLMZJ010000080.1:0-25903 GCA_050258735.1 Deltaproteobacteria bacterium
ATGTTGATATGGCCAAAGAGATGATGAACTTCACCAAGTTCAACATCCTGCAGCAGGCAGCAACCGCCATGCTGGCCCAGGCCAACCAGATGCCGCAGACCGTTCTGCAATTGCTCAGATAGGCTCTTACTTTATAAACGTAGCGGAGATTCATTCTCCGCTACGCTTTTTTATAAGGTATAATCTAAACAAGTATCCTAAATAGGGGTGGTATTCGAATGCAAATAATAGAGGCAATCAATGAAGCCCAAAAATTGATTTTCGATTATAACGTATCTACTCTGCCCAATCGGGTAATGGAATTGATGGCAGCTACTATTGAACAGCCGGCGTTTGATATAACAGACGGGGCGAAATTAGTAAGATTCAATAAGATCATGGAGGCCTGTTTGCAGGCTATGCAGAATCAGGATTATCTTTTATTAGCCGATGTAATGGAATATGAGTTAAAGCCTTTACTATACTAATAGGATCAGGGAGGGCAACATTTATGGATCTATGGTTAAAGAACAGCAAATTTTTAAAAGAAAAGTTTTTTTCTTTTTATGAAAAGGCGGCCTCCCGCGAATATAGCAATCCCGATGTAAAGATCCTTGATATTGGTGACAGCGACAATCTCATGATCCAGAATTCAAATTGCACATGCAACCTTCATAGTATATATGATAAAAATCGAGAGATGCAGGAACTGTTTAAAAATACCGGTGACCCGGAGCAGATATTCATTATTTTTGGATTGGGTATGGGACACTGTATTGATTATATAAGAGAAAAACGGCTTAAGTATAAACAGATTCTAATTATCGAACCCTTTAACAATGTATTTATGGAATTATTAAAAAAAAGGGATATTGCCTCACTGCTAAATATGAAAAACCTGTCAGTTACTCTGTTTAAGGACCCGCATGAAATAATTCCCCAGATAATCGGGATGACTATAAGTTCTCGTAAAGTAAACGTACTGTATCATTTATCATATCGCAGCATATATCAGGATCTCTTTCAGGAGATTGCCAGAGTATTCAGCAGCGAAAAAATGGCCCTTGAGACTACTGTTAGGACTTTGGATATTTTGTTGTACGAATGGACTCAGAATCAATTGAAATCTATACAGAAGCAGTATCCAAGGGTTAGTTTTACAAATAAGCTCTTTAAGGATATGCCAGCGGTAATTATTTCTGCCGGACCTTCCCTAGAAAAAAGAATTGATGAAATAAAAGAGATCCAAGACCGGGCTTTGATCATCGCACCCGGAAGCGGTGCCAAGGTTTGCAGCAATAGCGGCATAAAAGCTCATGTGGCTCTCGCTATAGATTCCTCCATATTGGTAGCCGATATATTAAGAAACAGCAAGCTGGATATACTGCTGGGTTCCAATCGTCTTCATCCTGAAGTTTATTCAGTATTTCCCAACAAGATCTATAAATTCACGCTTTCAAATGAATTGATCGCAAAGTACTACCAAAAATACTCGGGGTTACCTAGCGATGATGATATAAGCGATTATTCATCAGTATCTTGTGCCGCAGTAGATTTGGCTGTCAAAATGGGATGTAACCCTATAATATTGGTAGGGCAGGATCTCTGTTATTATGATAACCGCGAACATGCCGGCGAAGAAGAGAACTCCTTGGCCGAGGAAAGAAAGGCAGCGTGGATCGAGGCTCAAGATATAAACGGGAATGCCGTTTATACTGATGATCTCTTCTTGACCATGAGACGAGACATTGAAGTTCTTGCTTTAAGAAATATGGCAACAATAATAAATGCCAGTGAAGCCGGACTGGGGATCCCTGGTGTAGAGAATCAGAAATTCCGAGATGTGATAACTCAATATATTGATAAAAAACAGGTCGATATTTCTGAGAGCTTAGCTCAGACACTGAATCAGATAGACAACGATAGCGACAAAACCGATAATGTGAGCGAATTTTTCCATGACTTGATCCTGGAAATAGAAAAGATTGAGAAGATAAATAGTGAAAAATTAGAGGAACTTAGAAGGCTTAATTCCTCACTCGAAAAGGGATTTAAAGATAATCGGCTAGCCAGTAATTTGCTTTCAATAGAAGAGAAAAACAAGGAATTGTTAAGTAATGACTTGTACCGTGAAGTGATCCAGGTTAGTGTAGAGCGATTCTTATTGATTTATTTTGCCGGATCTTTGTATAATGCCAAGAGTGAGCAGGATCCCAGAGCTAAACTTTTTTATGAGAGTAAAGTATATGAACTGACAACTCGTTATGCTCAAATAATAAAGCAGTTGACCAAAAATGAGTTGGACGAATTGGCTAAAACAGAGGAGAAGGGGTTTATATTATACAATGATTAAATTATCTGGCCTCTTCGAAATAGAATAATAGTCTAATGGAGCTTAGCTGTTGTTTATCAGCCATTCACAGCAGGCAAAATCCATTGCACAGTCGATATCGATCGACCTGGCTGCTGGCATAATATAAGCAATAGTTTGCTTACCATGAAATGTCCGCTGAGAAACTAAAAAATCTGTTTTTGCAATATAGATAGCCCCATTTAGTTCATAGACCTGGGGCAGTTCCTGCCGACGAGCAATCCGGATATCATAATCTATTACTTGAGACATATTGCCTGATTTATCGACCCTATACATCCAGTAGGGACTGTGTTCTGTTTCTGAAACTGAAACACAGGCCGGGGCCCCATTCTTGATTAAGTCTTCAATTGATTTATCTATATCTTCAACCGAACGGAGCGGAGAGGTAGGCTGTAGCAGCATTATATAATCATAGTGTTCTTTTAAGGCACTGATGGCATGCAAGACAGGCTCAATACCGGGTGTATCGTCCCGGGCCAGTTCAGCCGGACGGATAAATGGGACCTCACATCCCCATTCTTCTGCTGCTTTAATGATCCGTTCATCCTCTGAAGAAAGTATCAAACGGTCGATATACTTTGATTTTTTAGCCTGATCAATGGTCCAGGCGATAAGAGGCTTTCCCGCCAAGGGCTTGATATTCTTCAGGGGGACTCCTTTTGACCCGCCCCGGGCGGTTATTATTGCAAGAATCGATTTATTATTATACATATTTACCAGCCTTTTTCATAATGAGCGTTTAGATTGCCACGCCTTCGGCTCGCAATGACAACTAAGCTATATTAGGTCATTGCGAGGAACGAAGCGACGCGGCCCTGCCTTGTAATGTGCCTAATTATTTAGCCCAGATCGGGTCTTTTAATACCCATTCATTGTTCTTGCCTTTTTCAAACAAATCGGGATTATAAAACCGGTCAACGATTTGCCAGAACTCGGAAACGGAGTAGCCAAGGAATTCTACGAAATCCCTGATTGCCAGCTGGTCCAGCTTATGGTCGTGTTTCTTTACCAGCGCGATTCCCTCTTCTCGGTTGATCACACCATACCTGATGAATTTGGAAGCGTAATCCGTGGCACTGGCATGACCGAATTTGGGATACTTCATCCAGGGATGGATCAGATATGCCCGGCTGTCTACCTGATCGAAATCCTCGATATGATGCTCGCGGCGCCATTCATGCGTTAGATCGGTGAAGCCTCTTTTCTTGGCGAATAAATAGTTATGGTAGCTGCTCCACCTGACAAAATAGCTCAGATAAATAGGATCGAGTTTGATGGCTTCGGTGGCTTCTACTGAAGGATATATGCATAGGCTCAGGTCCTTCATAGTTACGTTATCATCCAACAACTCTTCCCAGGGTATGTCAGAGGCGACTCCGTTGTTGATCTGATCCTTGGCCGAATAGGTTTCCTCCCTTTGTTCTCCGCCATATTCATAGTTGATGTTTTCACCGTAAACTACCAGGGGTATACCGAAATTGACTGCCATGTGGATCGGGTATGTATAGATCATACGATCGACGTACCAGGTGGGCTTGCCGTATTTTTCGAAGGTTTTGCGCATCAATATTTTTTGTACCCGAATATTGGGTTTAAGGCTGATAAGGTCGCAGCCAAATTCTTCTGAGATGTTCTTCAGGTTGTGGATACCGGCATCGGTCATCGGAAAGTTGTCTTCTACGGTTACCAACAAGGGATTCATACCCATGCATTCCTTCATGACATAGGTCTGAAAGTGGCTGTCTTTTCCACCACTGACTGCAATGATGCAGTCATAACTGTCTCCATTACTGCCCCGATATTTGTCACAGAGTCCTTTTAACTCTTCCCAGCGTGCATCCCAATCAGTTCTGTCTTTTTGTTCTTCAGCTCTGCAAGCCTGGCATACTCCCTCCTGATCGAATCTGATTCCCGGCCGGGTATCCGGCATCACGCATCTCTTGCAGTACTTCATTTTTTACACCACCTAAATCATAATTTATATCCAATGAAACCCTGCTTAATCTGTCGCCGTTGCCAGGGCAGATAATTTCATTTGAATACGTTGGGGTATTCTCCATTAGCACGCTCATAATCGTCAACACGGCCGATGTCCATCCAATACTCCTGTATAGGATATACTGACGTATACCTTTGCTTGTTCATCAATATTTTGAACAATTCGGTCATGTCAAAATAAGCATCCTGTGGTATATGGTCGATAACATCCGGGTTTAGGACATATAGACCGGCATTTATGTAGAATCTTTCTTTGGGTTTTTCTTCTAAACCTTTCAGGCGGCTTTGTTCGATGGCAACCACACCAAAGGGGACCTCTAATTGATACTCTTGAACGCACATGGTGGCATCTGCCCCCTGGTTATTGTGAAAATCCAACAAACTGCGGTAGTCCACCTTGGTCAAGATATCTCCGTTCATAACGATAATGGGTTTCTCGTTGCGTTCTGGCAGCAGGCTCAAGGCGCCAGCCGTGCCCAGTCTTTTATCTTCCCTGATATAATCGATGTCGACCCCCCACCTGGAGCCATCTTTAAAATACTTTTCAATCATTTCGCCGCGGTAGTTTATCGATATGTAAAACTTCTTAAATCCTTGTTCAATAAAGCTTTCCAGGATCGATACCAGAATAGGTTTGCCGCCTACTTCCAGTAATGGTTTTGGGCAGTTTTCTGTGAGTTGCTGCAACCTGCTGCCCAATCCCCCGGCCATCAAGACGATTATATTGTCTCTGGGCTGCATAACCAATAGTGAATCAATAGTGCGAACGCCGGCCAGATTACCCTGCTCGTCAAGTACCGGCAAATGATGCAACTGTTTGTTGGACATTATAGCCAGTGCCTTTTCTCTGCCATCCTCGATCTTTGAAAAACTAAAGTTTTTGTTCATTATATGATCTATAGAGGTATCCAGATCAATACGCTTTAGAATGCTGCGGCGAATGTCTCCATCGGTGACGGTTCCAAGTAAATGGTTGTTTTCATCGACAACCAGGGCAAGCTGCATTGAAGATTGATCAATGACTTCGATGGTCCTTATTATGCTGTCTGTAGGAGAAACCAATATCTGCTTCCAATCCTTCATCGATTCACCACCCTTGCCGGTATACCCATTATTGTTGTTCCCTCTGCTACATCTCTGATCACCACTGAACCGGCAGCAATAATACAATTAGCTGATATTTTTACGCCCTGGATCACGGTTGCTCCTGTTCCAATCAAGCTTCCATCACCAATACTTACTCCGCCGGAGATCGTAACTCCCGGTGCTACATGGACATGAGAACCTATAGCGGCATCATGATCTATAATAGCCCCGGTATTGATGATAGAATTATGACCTATTCGACTGCCGGGCTGGATGATCGCCCCGGCCATGATCTGAACACCTTCTGACAGCTCTGTTTTTGGAGATAATATGGCTGACGGGTGGATAACCTGGTCAAACTGGTATCCACAGCCTTTGAAATAATCATATATTTCCCGGCGGCGGCTAGTCCTGCCTACCATACCTAATCCGTTTATCAGGGATACTGACTCCGGGTTATAATCCAGAATGACATTATCTTCTCCGATGATCGGTATGCCGGAGAAACTATTAGATCGCTTCTTTGCGTCGATATCCGTTATACCCTCGATTTTTCTCCCGTAACCCTGCAAAGTGTCAATGAGGACCTTTGTATGTCCCCCGGCACCAATTATTATAACGGGCTTCACGGCTCTATCACCTCGTCTGGTTCATAGTCTTTTGTGGCTGACTTGCCTAAATAGTCCCAGTAAGCAATTGGGGATATGCCGGTTCCAGGACGTTTCACTCCCAAATTTTCCTCCGTAAACAACTCGCCGCGTACTATGTTTCGTGCAGCTACCAGACTTTTCCTGGCAACTGCTTTATTCTTTATTTCTGAAGATGTTGGACCCTTTATTCCGGTTCCTAAAGATAGTTCAATTTGACGAATAGATGTGACCAATTGTTTCAATTCATCGGGCTCCAATGATGCCTTATGGTCTGGTCCGGGCAGACTGCGATCAAGTGTAAAGTGTTTCTCAATCATAACCGATCCTCGGGCTGCGGCTGCAATAGGAACCGCGATCCCCATAGTGTGATCGGAATAACCTACTGGTAAATCGAATCTTTCTTTTAAGGTATCGATGGCCTTGAGGTTTATTTCGTCAAACGGGGCCGGGTATTCAGTTGTACAGTGCAATAAGACTACTTTTTCCCGAAGGCTTTGCTGCCCATCTGATGAAGTATATGCATTCCTAAAAGCTTGTCGGGAAGGGATTTGTCCAGGGCAGGTGAAGCCGAAGGCCAGGATCCCCAGTGCGATTTCTACTTCATCGAGAGTGCTCATGCCGGTCGACAGGACGATGGGTTTGCCCGTTTGGGCTGCCTTTAACAATAGAAGTGCATTGGTGATCTCACCGGAGGGTATCTTGATTCGCCCAACATCGATTACATTAGCCAGGAAGTCAAGACTATCCAAATCGAAAGGCGTCGACATAAACTCGATCCCTCGCTTCTGGCAGTGTTCTGCCAGTAACCAATGTTCTTTTTCGTTTAATTCCAGCTTCTTTACCATTTCCAGCTGCGATTCGGACTTATCCGTATTATGGGTTTGATATTCAGCCTTGGCGGCAAAACGACTGATCACCTTTTCCGCTTTAAAGGTCTGGAACTTTACTGCATCAGCTCCTGCATCTGCTGCAATATCGATGAGCTTTAGCGCCATAGCCAGAGAACCATTGTGATTTACTCCGGCTTCAGCAATTATGAATATCTGTTTATTGTTGCTGATGCCTATATTATCGGTCATAAAGAAGGATTTCTTTAGTAATGCAGTATAGTCGGGCATTGTCTTTAATACGGAAAGTATTCGTTTAGAACTGTTGCCATCGCCATAAGGATTTTCAACACCTGAACAATCCATAGTGAAGGCCATTTTTACAGCTTCTGTTATAGCTGAAGCTTCCGGCTCACAATTTATGACCGATGCGGCCTGGAGCCGCCCCTTTTGCCGGTCTCCAATATTGACAGTGGGTTTGCAGAATGATGGTGCTTCGTACAGCCCGCTAGACGAATTGCCGACCACAGCATCAACCTGGGAGATAGCACTTAGATAGCGCAGCTGTCCCAGGGAAACAAAAGCTTTAGCAGTTGGATGGGTTTTGGCAAACTCATCTATCATCTGGTTAATAGTACGGCCTTCAGTATCTGCATTGGCTTTGGTTAAGATGATGCCAACGTGGTTTCCGAGGCGATCAAGGGCGTTCAATACTTCGGCAAACTGTTGGACTGAGGATGAGGCATCGAGTGTCACTGGATGAAAGGTCACCAGCAGGTTCTTGTCACGAAATTCGAAACCTGTAGCCTGTTCCACTTCGCTCCGGCTTAGCAGGCTTATCCTTTTGATGTAGTCAATACCGGGGCTGCCGACGTTATAAACATGTTTGGGATTCTCCCCTAGTTGTTTTACTCGCCTGGCTGATAACTCATTGGTTACAAAATGCAGATGGGCCATTTTGGTAATGCTATGGCGAATAGCTTCGTCAAAGGCTCCCTCAGTAGAATCTCCGCCGGCTATATGGGCGATCGGGATCCGCGCTATCAGCGCAGCCTGGGCTGCAGCCAGGGTTTCATATCTGTCACCGAGGAGAACTACCAAATCTGGATCTAACCGGTTGAATGCATCGGCAAAACCCATGGTAGCCAGGCCCAATGACTTGCTGATCGCTGCTTTCGTATCGCCGGAGAGTAACATATCTACTTTTTCATTTATTACAAAACCATCTCCTTCAATCACCCTATAAGTCAAACCGAATTCAGGTGAAAGATGAGCACCGGTAGCAATTATTTGCAGATCAAGATCGCTGTCGTCTTCGATTTCTTTCATTAACCAGAACAAAAGGCCATAATCAGCCCGGGTACTGGTTATTACACAAATCTTTCGTTTATTCATATTCCCCTCCTAAAAAAGCGCTGCTGGGGATGTTGATAATCCTTTTTTCCAGATTTTCCGCTGTGGTCAGATCCATGCGGGGGCAATCTTTGTACATTGGCAATTTGTGCATAAGGGTCCAGGCCGGGCGGGTCATGATTCCGTTATTGTTGGTTAAGGCCAGCAAATCATCTCTTGCTTCCGCGTTAGCCTCATCAAGGATCAGCACATTTAGCCAATAGTTGCTCCTGGCAAATTCAGGTTCAACGAAAAAGTTGAGGCCTTCGATTCCTTTGAAGGCATCCTCGTAGAGTATGGCTAAATGCCGCTTCTGTTTGATAAAGACGGGGAGCTGTTCCAACTGGGCGCATCCCAGAGCAGCATTGATGTTGGGCATACGGTAGTTGTAACCGATCATATCGTGCTTGAACTCCCATTTGTGTGGAAGCTTGGCCTGGGTGGTCAGGTGTTTGGCCAGTTTGGCCAGTGATTCGCTATTGGTAAGTATCGCTCCGCCCCCACCGGTGGTAATAGTCTTATTACCATTAAAACTGAGACTGGATATCAGACCCATCGTGCCGGTATGACGGCCCTTATATAAAGAACCTATCGATTCGGCGGCATCTTCGACCAAAGGGAGGTTATATCGGTCACATAATTCAAGCAAGGGGTCCATGTCGACCGGGTGGCCAAAGGTGTGCATTGCCACTATAGCACCGATCCTCCGCCCGGAATACCGGTTAAAAGTGCCTTGCGCCTTAATTTCTGCGATTTCTTTGAGATAATCATGCAGCTTTTTAGGATTTACTCCCAGTGTGTTTTCTTCACTATCAACCAGATGGGGGACAGCTCCGCAATAACTCACCGCATTGGCAGTGGCAATAAAGGAGAGACCTGGTATCAATACTTCATCGTCTGATATTACCCCGGCCAGCTTGAGGGAAATGTGCAGGGCAGCTGTTCCGTTAACGGCAGCCACCGCATAAGCAGCACCGGTAAGGTCGGCCAGATCACGTTCCAGACGGTTTACATATTCTCCTGCCGAGGAAACCCAGCCTGAATCCAGACAATCCTTGACATAGGTCCATTCATTGCCTTTAAAACAAGGTTCATGCAAGGATATAAAAGAATCGGCGGCAGGCAGAACTGTTTTAAGGATATTTACAATTGATTCGGGATCAAAGTTCGATATCATATGTTATATTCTCCGGCCCGATATCTTTTTAAATTGGTTGGATCCGTGAACCAATCGACCGTCTCAGTAAGACCGCGGCGAAGACCATCGAGTCCTCCATAGACCGGTTCCCAGCCGATAAGCTTTTTGGCCTTGCTGTTATCAGCCCATAGGCGGTCGACCTCGCTTTTTTGCGGTCGAATACGCTTCGAATCTGTGACAATATCTATTTTAGCACCCATAACATCAGCGATCATTTCCACTAAATCGCCGATAGATATCTCATAATTGCTTCCTACATTGATTACCTCTCCGACGGAATTATCAGCTTCGACGATGGAAATAAAGCCCTGTATGGTGTCCTTTACATAATTAAAGTCCCGGGTCGGGTGGGTAGCGCCTAACTTGACAACTCTTTGACCACTGGCGATTTGGGAAATAACAGTAGGAATTATAGCCCGGGCAGATTGCCGGGGACCGTAAGTATTAAAGGGCCGGATAATCGCTACGGGAGTATCGAAGGATCTATAAAAAGATAGTGCTAATTGGTCAGCTCCGATCTTGGTTGCTGAATAGGGAGACTGACCCTGGAGCGGGTGCTCCTCGTTAATGGGTACAAACTGGGCAGTACCGTATACCTCACTGGTGGAGGTATGGACTACCTTCTCCACCTCCAGGTCACGGGCAGCCTGTAAAACATTCAGTGTCCCCTTGATATTTGTGTCAACATAAGTATCCGGAGAATGATAGGAATAGGGGATGGCAATTAATGCTGCCAGGTGCATTACCTTTTGACAGCCTTTCATGGCCTCTTTTACACCATGCGGATCTCGAATATCCCCGGCAAAAAACTCGATGTTTTCCTGTATCGTGATGGGAATAGAATCCAGCCAACCCCTGGAATTCAGGGAGTTATAATGTATAAATGCCTTTACACGGTACCCTCGCTGAACCAGTTCTTCAGCCAAATGGGAACCAATAAAGCCGCCAGCACCGGTGACTAGGATTTTAGAATTTACAGAGTTCATGTGGGATACCTCCTAAAGGCTTGTAGTGACGTAATTCTATTATATCCGGCAAATTACGGACAAATAAGCTTTCGGTTTGCTTTATTGATATTCCTGCCCGGCCTCCAAACAATGAGTCTGGGAAAATTTGAATCTTCAGATAATCTATAAATTATTTATCGTGTTTTTTCGATATCAATAATAGGCTATTGGGGTAATTTCAATAAATAATGATTTATATGAGGTGTTTTGATTGCAGGATGTTATAAAGCTAGTTCCACATCTAGATATCGAGTTAGGCTTTGAACGGCAAGAGATAGAAGCTTTCTTGACTTTGCCGGATGCTGGAGTAACCCCGGAAACTGGAATAATAATGGTGCTGGGCGAATTAGGAGAAAAGGCCGACTCGCAATATCAAGCTAACGAACTTCGACCATTTCTAGCCAATAAATTGAACTGTATAGCTGTTGGAGTAAATTTTTTTGGAATTTTAAGAGCTAATCAGGTCAACCTTAGCCAGAGCTTTTTTCATAACCTTAACCGGCTCTATGATGCTAATATAACCAGCGAATCTCTGGCCAACAAACGCACTATGGAGGAAGTATATAGAGCTATAGCCGAAGTGGTATTGGCAAAGGGGGTCACCAGTTTGGACCTCAGATGCCAACCTCACTTGATAACTGGTAAAGGTGAATATCAATCCTGGGGTTTTTTGCCTGCTATTGATTGCTTGCAGGTTTTAGGCGAGGTTCTGCGACGTTACGATGTGAATCATCGTAAGATCATTGCTTTCGGTAAGAACTATGGAGCATATATAGCTATGTTGATGGGCAAATATGCTCCCCATACCTTTTCAACCATTATTGACTCTGAGGGCTACTCACGCACTGAACTTAAACATGTAGTAAGCGGGGAATTAATGGAGGCTGATTATTCATTTCATTTTGATTTGAACAATGGATTAAAGTTTTATATGGCATCAACCTGTAACAATCCCTGGACTATTGAAGATGAAACTTCCATTGCTTATTTCTCGGATAGCCACCGCCAGGTCCGCAGCCTGTTAAAAGAAGAACATCGTTGTGCTTCTGAAACTGCCTACTATATCGTACATTCTGAAAACTCTGAAACAATAAAGGACAAAGACAAGTGTGTTGATATTTTGCAGAATTATAACCATGTAGTTTATAAAAGAATTGCAAGTATCGGCAAACCCGTGCCGGATCGGGAGTTTCTGAACAGTTTGATTTCCGATGATGTGATAAACTTTGAAAAAACGAACGGTGATACCGACTTTAGCCTGGGGAGTATCCACAAATTCGTCTGCTGTGATAAAATATATAAATTCGAATTTAGCCCTGCCGGAGACCTTCATGTCAGTATAAATGTAATCGGCAATGAGAAACTGCAATAATCAAACAATGGAAGGGAGTTGCTGTTCTGTCTAATAATGATCACGAAACACTTCGGACTCTATATGATAAAGGTTTATTCTGGCTGGAACACCAAGACTATGACTTCGCCTTGGAAGCACTAATAACATGTCATAGCAAGTCATTTATGAAACAAAAAGTCGAGAAGGCTGTTCTGGGAAAGTGTTATACACCTTATATAGATCAATATCGGCAATGCTATAACCGTAATATAGATTTATTGAGAAATTATCCTTATATTGTTGACCGAGATTATCCTGATTTCGATGAACTCAACTATAAGTTTATAAAATGTTCAGATAGTAACTTTGTAATATATGATAACAAAAAAAACTGTTTTACATTTAATTTGGATTTAAAAATACAGCAGGATCTATGCGGATGCAGCAACAAAGAAGTGGTTCTTCTTGTAGATGAATTCAGAATTGCTAATATATTGGCTTTTAAAGAAAGAACCAGGGATCCCCACCTTTTTTTATGGGCAGATATACCCTTATATCTTTTCTACAGGAATTTCGAAGATTTTATTCAGTGCATGCAATTATATGATCTCAGTCCTGTATTGGAATCACAACGGGTAGTCTTCATATTCGGAATGAAGGAACTAACACAATATTTTTATGATCCCCAATCGTTGCCTCCTGTTCGATTATTTAATGTGCAGAATAACGATGAAGTAACGCAGTTTTTCATTGGCTATCGGGACTATATACCTGAGGAAATAAATAAATTAAAACACAGTATCAACGATTACTATGGTTCTATCAGCAGAGAAAACATATTGGATAAAATCCAAGACGGAAAGCCTCGAATACTATTTCTTACTTCACGATTTACTACTGCACTCCAATATTACACCCGGGATTGCGCTTTGGCATGTGAACGACTAGGTATTCAAACCCGAGTTTTATTGGAACAATCCAATATGCATGTAAATAGTGAGTATTCTTGTCTTAAGATAATAGATGATTTCAAGCCCGATATTATTTTTCAAATAGATCATTTTAGATGGGAATGGCCTTATATTCCTGAAAATCTTGTTTTTGTTACATGGGTCCAAGACCTTCTGCCGAATATTTCTTCTCGGGAATCAGCCTTAAGATTGGGACCATTGGATTTTATTTTAAATGCATTAGTAACAAATATTGATTATTTATTGGATCATGGCTATAACCGCGATGTTATTATCGAAGGCCCTATCGGTGGCAATCCACACATATATAAAGACTATTCATTGAACGAAAGTGAAAAGGAAACTTATAATACAGATATTTGCCTTTTCTCCAACGCCGGCAATCCTCAGAAAGGCCTGGATAAGATCCTGTATATGCTAAGAGATTCTCCGATAAGTGATTTATTGGCTAAAATCTTCAAAAGCGCATATCGTGAGATGTATGAATCCTTTTATAATGAAGAAATCATTTATTCCCTGGATGACTATATAAAGTTCATAATGAAATATTTTGAACAGAATAACATTGCAGCCCCAGAAGGGATGGTAGCTACTATCGCTGAACAATGGCGTTTGGAAGTGGGTTTTAGGATCTTACGCTCCGTCCCCTTGGAGTGGCTGCATGAAAGAGGCTACAATATGAAAATCTGGGGAAGTGAATGGGTGGACCACCCTGTGCTAGGCCAATATGCCCAGGGTGTGGCTGCCAATGGGGAGACCCTGTCCAAAATCATTAAAGCCAGTAAGATCATACTCGGTACCAATCCCGGTATAACAACCCACCCTCGAGTATTCGAGAGCATTTTGAGCAACAGATTTTACCTGGGTTACGCAATGCCGGAAAAGGAAGACTGGGCCAACATCCGCAAGTATCTCCAGGAAGATGAAGATATTGTCTTTGCATATAGCCGGGAAGATCTTTATAAAAAGCTTGATTACTATCTGGAAAATGAGGAAGCTCGGGTAAAGACGGTCAGTAATGCCCGGAAGAAGATTATGGAGCACCTCACTTATGAAGCTTTAATGACACGAATGTTAAAAGAGCTTGCTGATAAACTCTCACAATAAAGAGGCGTACAGTGATGACTAAAATTGTATCATTAGAAGAATTTAGTAGTCTGCGCGAGCGATTCCAGCAAAAGGGACTTAAGGTCATACACTGTCATGGAGTATTTGACCTGTTGCATCCGGGGCATATTATTCATTTACAGCAAGCCAAGAGCCTGGGGGATCTTCTGGTGGTATCTATAACCGCTGCCCCATATGTAAATAAAGGCCCGGGAAGGCCGTATTTCTCAGACGAGTTACGCATGCAAAGTATTGCTGCCTTAGAATGTGTCGATTATGTGGTGCTGTCGGAAAAAGAAACTGCACTGGAAGTCTTGGACTATATCCAGCCTGATTTATATGTAAAAGGGTCAGATTATGAAAATGCTGATGACGATATAACCCAGAATATTGGGCGAGAGATAGAAAAAGTACGTACATACGGCGGAGAAGTTCATTTTACTAATGGGCAAGTCTTTAGTTCAACCAGATTATTGAATAGTGAATTCCCGGTTTTTTCGATGGATGCTAAGGATTATCTTAAGGATTTCAGTTCTCATTGTTCATTCAATAATATCCAAGACTATGTTGGGAAAATGCAATCAATAAAGATTTTGGTAGTGGGAGATATAATCATTGACCAGTATACTTTTTGCACTATACAGGGCCTTAGTGCTAAGGATCGCTCCCTATCAGCTTTGTATGAAAGAACGGAAGAGTATCTGGGCGGTGTCCTGGCAATTGCCCGTCATCTGGCCAATTTCTCCCATAATGTTTGTTTATGTACCATGATGGGAACAGAGCCGCATATTCGCAGCCGGATGCTGGATGATTTAGGTAACAAAATGCTGCTTGACCTGCATTCCGATCCCAACTACTCTACGGTAATTAAGACAAGATACATAGAACGCCGGGGTATCCGCAATGATTATGACAAGTTGTTTTCTATCAACTATATCGATTCCGAAAAGAGAGCCAGCAGAATAGACCGCCATGGTTTTTATGAGAAGTTGGAGAAAAAGATTCCTGATTTCGATATGGTGATCTTAAGTGATTTTGGCCATGGCTTGATCGACCAGAAGGTCATGGATATTGTTCAGGATAAGGCCAAATTCCTGGCTCTCAACTGCCAGACCAACTCGGCTAATTACGGAAATAATCCCATCAGTAAATACCGAAGGGCTGATACCTTTTCATTGGATGCCCGGGAATTAAAACTGGCATATGGCAGCACGACGCAGGAAACGGATGCCATGCTGAAGCTATTATATGCCCAACTCAATGCGAAAATTGGCTGGTTGACACTTGGTTCAATGGGCGCTGTCGGCATTGAAAAAGACAGACTCCTGAGGATCCCGGCCCTTACCCTGGATATTCAGGATACCGTAGGCGCAGGAGACGCCTTTTTTGCCGTGGCCAGCCTGTGCGCCGCGGTGGACCTTCCGCTGGAGGTCGGCAACTTCCTGGCCAATACGGCAGGAGCCCTGGCGGCCAATATCCTGGGTAACTCAGAGGCGATCGACCGGGTCAGACTCTTGAAATATGCTTCCACCCTGCTTAACTATTAAGCGTTCCTGCTTGAAAGAGGGTTAAAAGCGATGCTGGTTAAAAACTACATTGATGAACTGTTCAATATTCTTAAAAACGTAGAGGTAACTGACCATCAGGATCACGCTTTGGATCGTGAAGACGCTGTATGGCACCTAACCAGCGTTTTAAAGGCCCTGAAGGTCACCGATAACAAATTAATGTTTATCGGTAACGGCGGCAGTGCGGCGATTGCCAGCCACATGGCGGTAGATTACTGGAAAACAACAGGCATCCCGGCTCTTTGTTTTAATGAAGGCGCGCAGTTGACCTGTTTGGGGAATGATTTTGGTTATCAAGCGGTTTTCGAAAAGCCTATTGAGGTTTTTGCCCGGCCGGGCGACATTTTAATTGCCATCAGCAGTTCAGGAAAGTCGCCGAATATTATCAGGGGTGTGGAAGCGGCTACCCGGCTACGCTGCAGAATCATCACTCTTTCTGGTTTCTTGCCCGATAATGTCTTACGCAGTTTAGGTGAGTATAACTTCTACTGCGCATCAACAGAATACGGTTTTATTGAATTGACCCATCAGATCATTTTGCATATGCTGTTAGACCTGATGTCAAAATAGAGGATGCGGAGACCATGGATGGACCGAAAAATAAAGCGATATTTTTGGATCGGGATGGAGTCTTAAGTCTTGAAAAAGGATATATTACCAGTGTCGATCAGCTGGAGTTATATCCCTTTTCAGAACAGGCGGTCCTAAAACTAAAGGCGGCTGGATGGAAAACGATTGTTGTGACCAATCAGGCCTGTGTTGCCCGGGGACTAATGACCGAAAGCGATCTGCAGATCATCCATAACCAGTTATCAGAATTTTTGCAGGTTGATAATATCTACTATTGTCCTCACCATCCCCAGGGAGAAGCCGATAATCCTTATGCAATAAGATGCAATTGCCGCAAACCGGAGGCTGGGTTAATTTTAAAAGCTGCCCGGGAGAATCACATCGACATTGATCAATCATACATGATCGGGGATCGGGCCACCGATGTAATAGCCGGTAAAAAGGCTGGTCTTACCACTGTGCTGGTTCGTACTGGTTACGGTTCATCACCACTAGAACAACCGGTTGAACCGGATCTCATTTTTAACGACCTGGGTGAATTTGTTGATTTTTTAGTAGGTTAACTTTTAGCTGAACCTGCTTTTTGGCGTAAACGAGGTAAATTCGATATGGAGGCAAGAGCCTTGGCGGATAATTATGGAATTGATTCTCATAAACTGATTTATCATCCCGATCGGGTGGGGGAATGGCTTACAGAAGGCGATGTTTATCCGATTACAGTAGAAATCTCGCCTTCGGGGGCTTGTAATTACCGGTGTATCTTTTGCGCCTTCGATTACCTGGACTATCAGCCGGAATTGCTGGAGCGCGATTTGATGTTCAACACTCTGCAAGAAATGCGGGAGAACGGGGTCAAGAGCGTAGTGGTTTGCGGCGAGGGCGAGCCGCTGATCAATAAACACACCCCGGACATGATTAATTATGCCAGGGGCCTGGACCTGGATGTGGGGATGGCCAGCAACGGAGTCTTGTTCACCCCGGAAATTGCCGAGCATTGTCTGAGCTCGCTGACCTGGATACGCATCAGCCTCAATGCCGGTTCGGATGACAATCACCAGCGGATTCATAAAAGCAAGCCGAGAGATTATGAGAAAATCTTGGCCAACTTGGAAAGTGCCGTCGCAACAAAAAAGCGGGAGCGGTTGACTACTACCATCGGGGTACAACTGCTGCTGATCCCGGATAATTTTCACGAGGTGTACAGCCTGGCCGTTCAGCTAAAGGATATCGGAGTTGACTACTTCACGGTCAAGCCCTATTCCCAACATCCGCTGAGCGGTTCCCGGATCGAAGAGGGTTTTGACTATAACGATTTTCTGGATATGGAAGAAAAACTCGGCCGACTGAGCAGCGAAGATTATAGCATTATTTTCCGCTCGGCTTCCATGAAAAAGCTAAACCAGCAGAGGCAATACCGGCACTGCTGGGGCTTGCCCTTTTGGGCCTATATCGATGCCAAGGCGAATGTTTATGCCTGTATCGCTTATGTTGGAGACGATTGCTTCTGCTATGGCAACTTGAAAGAGCATGGTTTTAAAGAGTTATGGCAGGGGGAAAAAAGAAAGAAGGTAATCGAGCATGTAGCCGGCATGGATCTAGATAGCTGCCGGGAATTGTGCCGCTTGGATGAGATAAACAATTATCTGGATAAGTTGAAGTGCCCGATAGCCCATGTAAATTTCATTTGATTGGAAGGATGGACCCGATGGCGAATGAAGCGACCCCTTACAGCAATCTTAAGATATTTGCTCACCCGGACCGGCTGGAAGCCATCAAAAATAGCATCAGAACGGCTCCGGTCTATATTCGGCTGAAACCGACCAATGTGTGCAATCACCGCTGCTTTTACTGCAGTTACGCCGATGATGTATTGGGACTGAGGGACGATGTGAAGGCTCAGGACTCGATTCCCTGGGACAAAATGCAGGAGATCATCGGCGATTTTCGAGAAATGGGAATCAAAGCAGTGACCTTGAGCGGGGGAGGAGAGCCCCTGACTTATCCGCATATCGAGGATACCATGGAACTTATCCTGCAGAGCGACATTGACCTGTCGATCATCACCAATGGCCAGATGTTGATCGACCGTAAGGCGGAATTGCTGGCACGGGCCAAGTGGGTGCGGATCTCAGCGGATGCGGCGGCAACGGAGACCTATTCCGCCATGCGGAACATCTCCTTGAGCTCCTTTGCCAAGGTATGCAGTAATATTGAAAAATTCGCTGCCCTGAAGAACCCGGCATGTGAGCTTGGCATCAACTTTGTCATCAATCATCAGAATCAGAACGAGGTATATGCGGCTGCGGCTCTGTTCAAGTCATTAGGGGCCAATCACATAAAATACACCGCCCGGATCACCAGGGATCTCGATGATTACCACCAGCCGTTTCAGGCCCAGGTTATTGGTCAGATCCACCGGGCGATTCAGGAACTGGCGGATGGCAAGTTTTCCATTATTAACAAATATGAAGACGATTTCGGCCTGTGCGCGGAGTTCCACCGCAAATACAACAAGTGTTATCTAAAGGAGTTCGTCAGTTGCATCGCCGCCGACAGCAAGGTCTACTTCTGCCATGATAAGGCTTATGTGAGCAGCGGGGTAGTAGGCGACCTGAGCAAAACCTCCTTTAAAGAGCTCTGGTTTTCCCCGGAGGTGACCGAGCGCTATAAAAATTTCGACGCGGAAAAGGAGTGTGACCATCATTGCGTATATGATGATCGCAACCTGCTTTTAAACACCTTCTTTTCCCTGAACCGGAATCACATCAATTTCATATAGAGCGAGAGATTGAACACAGGAGAGACAGCAGATGAACAATGATATTGAATACATGAAGAACCTGGCGCGTGAGATGCGCAGAGATATCTTCCGAATGGCCTATAAAGCGGGTGGGGGGCATATCGCGCCGGCTTTTTCCATTGTGGAGATCCTGACCGCCGTCTATATGAGCGGGGTTTTAAAGCATGATCCGGAGCGACCGGACGATCCCAGGCGGGATCGCTTTATCCTGAGTAAAGGTCATGCCAGTGCAGCTTTATACGCGGTGCTGGCCCAAGCGGGTTATCTAGATCGGGATGAATTGGATCTCTTTTGTCAGGAGGGCTCGATACTGGGAGGACATCCCAATATGCTGGAGATTCCCGGGGTGGAAGCCAGTACAGGGGCACTGGGCCACGGACTGGGTTTTGCCACCGGCATAGCTTTGGCCGGGAAATTGGATAAAGAGGATTATCAGGTATATGTTGTAGTTGGCGACGGCGAATGCCAGGAGGGTTCGATATGGGAGGCGGCTTTGTTCGCCGCCTCACAAAACCTGAACAACCTTACAGTTATTCTGGATTATAATAAGCTGCAGGCCATGGATAGGCTCGACAAAATAATCCGAATGGAGCCCTTTGCCGAGAAATGGAAGGGGTTTGGCTGGGAGGTCCAGGAGGTTGACGGCCACGATATTGCGGCTTTGATCGAATCATTAGGACCTAACGAGAGTCAATCACCACGTATCATAATCGCCCACACCATAAAAGGTAAGGGCGTCTCTTTCATGGAGGGTGTTCCGATATGGCATTTTCGGCTGCCCGATGATGAAGAATTAAAGATCGTCTTAAGAGATTTGGAAATGGACATGCAGGAGTTGATGGGATCATGAGAAATGCTTACATAAAAGCGGTTTACGATATGGCCGGTATAGATCGGAATATTTTGGCCCTGGTGGCGGACAACGGTGCGATTGTTTTTGATGATTTCCGCCGCGATTTTCCTGAACAATTTATCAATTTCGGGATATCGGAAGCCAACATGGTATCGGCAGCAGCCGGACTGGCCAACTGCGGGAAGATTCCCTTCGCTTACACCATTGCCGGGTTTATCACTATGCGGGCCTTTGAACAGGTAAGAAACGATGTCTGCCTGCAGAAGCAAAATGTAAAACTGGTGGGGGTAGGTGCGGGCATGCGTTATAGTTCGCTGGGGCCAACCCATCATGCTACCGAGGATATTGCTATTATGCGGGTACTTCCTTCAATGAACATAATTGTCCCTGCCTCGCCCCGGGAAGCCTATGCCGCAACCCGTTTTGCCGCGCAGATCGACGGACCGGTTTATATTCGCCTGGAGGCTACCAAGGAGCCGGAGATCTATGCGGAGGACTATGAATTCCAGTTGGGGAAGGGAATTGTCTTACGCAAGGGAAGCGATGTTACATTCATTGCGGCGGGGTCTATCGTTCACGATGTATTGGAAGTGGCCGGGATGCTGGCGGAAAAGGGAATTGGCGCACGGGTTATCAATATGCCCAGTATCAAACCGATTGATAAGGACGTTATTGTTGAAGCCGCCCGGGAAACTGGCAGGATAATCAGCGTGGAAGAGCATAGCTATATCGGCGGATTGGGGAGCGCTATTGGCGAGGTCCTGTTAGAGCAAGGCTGCGGAAATATCGTGTACCGCAGCCTGGGCGTAAAGGACGCCTTCTGCAAGGGCTATGGCTCACACGTTTACATGAAGGCTAATAATGGCTTATCACTGGAACGAATATTGGAGACCGCCTTGAGTATTTTGGAACGTTAAGGAAGGACGGCATCATGCAGGATAAGTGCTATAATCCCTATATCGAATTCTATGATGAAAACAAAATATCACCGGTCAGTCAGGATATTTCCGATTTCAAGAAACACATGCTCCGGCGGGAACAATTATATCGCTACCTGGGTTTGCCGGCCATAGCATTTACAGACAAGAAAGTCATGGAAATCGGTCCGGGTGGCGGCTATAATTCTCTTTGCCTTTTAGAATGGGGTGCTCGGGTCGATTTGATCGAGCCTAATCCCACCGCCCAAACTGAGTTGGAGGCAATGTTTAGTGCGAGCCAAATTGACCACGGTAGATGGACCCTCCACAAGATGAGGATCGAAGACTATGTACCCGATGGTTTATTTGATATTGTGATCGCCGAGGGGTTTCTGCCCGGGGTGATCAATCAGCAGGAGGTAATCGATAAAATAGTCGATCTGGTTAAAAAAGGCGGGGTTGCCGTGGTTACTTGCCTGGACGAGATCAGCCGGTTTTTTGATTCCATCCTGAGAAGGGCCATAGGGCTCTATCTGATCCAGCGGCAGTATGCGGTCAGTTTTGCCGATAAGGTTGATCTGCTGTCCCGGGCCTTTGCTAAGCATTTAGCCAGTCTCAAATATTCATCCCGACCGATCCGGGATTGGGCTGCTGATAACCTTCTGAATCCGGATATTTATTCGGAACAAATGAGTATTGAAGAATGCCTTAGCTATTTTGGTGATGACTTTGAAGTCCTGGGCACTTCACCGGACTTCTTCAGTAATACCAACTGGTATAAAAATATCGACTATAACGGGCGGGAAAGTATAATCGAGCAATTCCGCTGCAAACGGCATCTGCTGATGATGTCCGGCATGGAAGAAAGTGTTAACGTACCAGCCGCTAACCGGAAGCTGCTGGATAAGTGCCGCGAAATGAAGCAGTTAGTCAAGCGTTGGGAAGATGACCCGGCCGGAATGGTTCTGCCTGAAGCCATTGGTATCCTGGAAGACATCATTGCTAATACCGGCAATATAGATAAACGGGTCAACCAGGCTATAGTTGAAGCCATCGCTTTATTCAGAGACCCGGATATAGACGAAAACAAGGTGGCCCAGGCCGGCGGCCTGGGCAGTGCCTTCGGCAAAACCATGTATGTTAGCCTGACCAGGAGATTTTCTGATTAATCGATTAGGATGTGATATATGATGGCCTGGCATGATTTTATTTCAATAATCCACACACAAACTAAAAGAGATTACCTGGAGCGGGTGACCCAATATGACAAAGCCGAATGTGCAGCGATAGCCAAAGGGTTTGATCGGGACTACTGGGACGGTGAGCGCCAATATGGCTATGGGGGATATAGATATGACGGGCGCTGGCGCCCGGTGGCTGAAGCCATGGCCAGGCATTACGAGCTGCAGCCCGGGCAAAAAGTACTGGATGTAGGATGCGGCAAGGGGTTTTTGCTGTATGAGTTCACCCAGGTTGTACCGGGGATCGAGGTAGTCGGCCTGGATATTTCCAAGTATGCCATCGATAATGCCAAAGAGGAGATAAAACCCTGTCTGGTGCAGGGACTAGCCCAGGAACTTCCATTCGCCGATAATTCCTTTGACCTGGTCTATTCTATTACCACCCTGCACAATCTCTACATCTATGATTTGCAGAAAGCTATCAAAGAGATAAACCGGGTCAGCAAGGAAAATGCCCATATCGCGGTGGAATCATACCGCAATGAAAAAGAAAAGGCCAATTTATTATACTGGCAATTGACCTGCGAGGCTTTTTTAACCCCGGAGGAATGGCAGTGGTTGTACCATGAATGGGACTACAAAGGAGATTTTTCGTTTATTTATTTTGAATAACGGGTTTAGGGAGAAGTAAGATGCCCTTTGCTGATACCGAAATCAATCGCAAATTGGCCCGCAGGATTTTTATGGACGATCTTAATGAATGCACCAGATTCCCGAAGTATTTCGAGCTCGAAACCGTACATGCCTGCAATGCACGCTGCATCATGTGCACGATAGATAACTGGGCCAAGGCTGACGAGGCGCTGATGAAGGAAGATCTCTTTCGGAAATTTGCCAAAGAGGTGGGCCAATATAGTGATTGGATCGAGACCATCTGCCTCTCGCGGGATGGCGAACCGACTCTGGACAAGACTATGCCGCAAAAGGTCAAACTTTTAAAGAACGCGGGCATCAAAAAGGTTACCCTGACTACCAATGCACAATTGCTTACATCAGATTTCTCCAGCCGGCTGATTCTCAGCGGGCTGGACGATATCATGATTTCGATAGACGGAGCGACCCGGGAGACCTTTGAACGTATTCGCAGGGGACTCAGCTTTGAGAAGGTAGTCAACAATACACTGGAGTTGATCAGGATCAGAGATAGCCTGGATTCTCCAATGACGATCCGGATACGGATGGTCATCCTGCATGAGAATCAGCACGAGGTCGATGATTTTATCGCCTTTTGGTCGGGAAAGATCCAGGCGAAAGACCGGGTATATGCCATGCCCGCTCATACCTGGGGCAACCAGATCGTTATTACTGGAACCAGCAATGATAAACAGATATCGGAGCCCTGTGTCTTCCTGTTCTCCTCTATGGCTATGCATGTGGACGGTAAGGTCAGTCTCTGCAACGCGGATTATGGCATCAGGTATCCCATGGGTGATTTTAAACATCAGTCCATAAAGGAGATCTGGAACGGCAAATTGTATGAAAAAGTAAGAGATTTGCACGCCAGTGGCCGCAGAGAAGAGATTGACATGTGTGTGGGATGCGATCTCTGGAATCGGGTCTTTGTGGAATCAAAATAAAAGGGTCAGTATTAGGAGATTAGCTTATGCACGACCATGTTTTTTATAAATATGTCGATGAACTGACCTGCAGCCGCCGGATCAATAATCGAATCCTGCTGGTCAATCCGCCATTGTTTGAATTAAACAATCTGGATATGGATGTAATGCGGAACCGGGGTTCTTACGTATACCCCCCGACCGGCTTGCTGTTTCTGGCGGCGGCCCTTCAGCAGCACGATATAGAGGTACAGATCTGTGATCTTAATTTTGAAATTTTGAAAAAAGCACGGGACATCAATAGATATGAGGCAGATAGCTGGCAGACCATACTGGAACCCCGACTGCAGAAATTCCAACCGGCTTTTGTCGGAATCTCCTGCATGTTCAGCCATTTCAAAGACGTATACCAGACCATTATCAGATATATCTTCGATAAAAACGACTATATAGTTGTAGCTGGCGGGACGCAGGTCAGTTTTGAGTACCAGGAAGTACTGAACCGAAAGCTGGCCCATTTTGCGGTCATCCGGGACGGAGAAGAAAAACTGCCTTTTTTATTAAACAGTTTCCTGTATGATGATCGGGAACAAGAACTCAGGGGTGAGATCTACTTTGAATACCAGGATGTGCTGTGCTGTACCCGGGATGAAGAAAGACAACCGGATATTGACTACAACCTCAGTACCTCTTATGATCTGATCCCGATCGCCGAATATCATCAGGTGGGGTCTTTGAATCAGTTTTCCCGGATTTATGGCGAGGATGTTCCCTTTAGTGCGCTTTCCGTTAACCGCGGTTGCCGGGGGCATTGCGCCTTCTGTTCGGTACGGGCGCTGCTGGGCAAGACAATTCGTTCTAGAAGCATTGAAAATGTCGTAGCTGAGATCGAGTACCTTCGTGATCATAAGGGTATCCGTCATTTTGATATACTTGACGACGATTTTCTGGCTGACAATAAAAAATGCAAAAGCCTGTTAAGGGAAATCATTCGGCGAGATTTAAAGATCAAGTGGTATGTCAACAACGGGGTTATTGCCGGTTCTATAGATGAAGAGCTGCTGCAGTTGATGCTGGATTCCGGTTGCCTGGGCTTCAAGATCGGCATTGAAAGCGGCAACCCCCAGATGTTGAAGAAGATGAGAAAACCGGCTACCCTGCCAATTTTATTGGCTAAATCAGAACTATTTGCCCAATATCCAGATATCTATGTAGCCGGAAACTATATCATAGGCTTTCCCCAGGAGACCTTTGCCCAAATGTTGGATACCTTTATCTTTGCCAATAAGATGAAACTTGACTGGTCCGGGTTTTATATCTGTCAACCGATCAAAGGTGCGGATGTATTTGATTCTTTTGAAGAGCTGGGGGATGAACGCTGTGAGGATAAACCGCAGAATTATATGCCCAGCCGGGATCTAGAGAGCAAGATTAAACAGAATATCTCGGTACTCCTGGAGGGACCGAATGTATTTTCAATAAACGGTGAGGATCCGGTCAGTGAAGAACAGTTAAAAGAGGTCTGGTTCGTGTTTGGTTTCATAACCAATTTCATTAATAATAAGAATCTCAAACCAGAAGGTCGGATCGACAAATTTATCGATTGGGTCAAGGTGGCATTGAAGGCGTACCCTTCAGATGCCGGAATGATGCTCTTTCTGTATTTAGCCAATGTTATCCGGGGCAACCTTGCCGCCGCCCGGGATTACTTCGGACAGTGCCAGGATGTAGTGGCCGAGTCCCCTTATTGGGAGAATCGTTTCAGTCAATTCGAGCTGGGTGGTGCCCAAAAAGAGTTTATAGGTGATAAGGATCAGATCCGAGCCTTGCTGCAGACAATTATCAGCGACATCAACAACCGGTACGGTCTTAGTATATAACTGATGTAACTGGCGGAGAGAGGACTTTGCATGAACATTTTGATTATTGGGGCATCGGGATTTATAGGTCAGTGCCTGTATAACAGAGCCCGTCAAAATGGACATATTGTTTTGGGGACTCGTTTTTCCCGGGGAGATTCAGAGCTGTTGAGTTTTGACCTGACCCGGCAGGATATTTTTGATATTGTTCCCGCGGATTTTTGGGAGGCTGATGAGATGGCTGCCGTCATTTGTTCGGCTATTCCCAAGATCGATCTATGCTATCGTGATAAAGCGGGTAGTACCTTTTTGAATGTCACCAGGACCATTGATCTGATCGATAAGCTGCAAGCCCGCAACGTAAAGACCGTTTTCCTTTCTACCGACGCTGTCTTTGACGGGATTCAAGGTTACTATGATGAAACCAATCATCCCAATCCGCTTAATGAATATGGCCGACAAAAGCAGGAAGTGGAGAATTATCTTCTGGCCACCCATGCAGAAAGTCTGATTGTTAGGATGGGAATGGTAGTGGGAGACGACCCCGCTTCGTCTCACTTGTTTGCCGAATGGTACCAGAAGATCTGTAATAAACAGGCTATTGCATGTATAAAAGG
>JBLMZJ010000081.1:0-5829 GCA_050258735.1 Deltaproteobacteria bacterium
TGCCGCCTAAATAGGTCAGTGCAGCAGCGGTTTGGTGGGGCAGGGCGATATGATCCTTCTGGCCGACCAGTGCCAGAAGGTTGGCCTTGATACGTTGGAGCATGACCCGGCGCCCTCTCAAGACGATCTGATTTTTAATAAGTTTATTGCCCTGGTAGAAATCCCTTATCCAGTCACGATATATACCTCCGGGGAAATTGATGTTATCCCGGGTCCATTTGTTCAGTACCTTCCAGAAGTTGATGGGCTTATCTTCTTCGATGGTCTTCCACAAACGGGTGTAAGTTCCCCAATAGTTGCTCAGCGGATTCAACATGCGGGTACCCCAGTCGATGAACTCCTTAGGCACCAGTTCCATCATATCAGCAATTCGGTCGGGATCATAACCGGGGGCCTTCAGCCAGACATCGTAGGTGCCAGCTCCCTCAAAATCGATAGGGGCAGCAAGGTAGACCAGATTGCGCAGGATGGGGCGGTCGAATAAAGCAGCGTACATGGTGGACATGGTCCCGCCCTGACAATAACCGATGATGGTTATCTCTTCAGAATATGCATTTCGCGCCACCCGCCGGGCGGAAGGGGCAATATAGTCATAAACCAGGTCGGCGAAGGTAAGGTCGCGGTCTTCCCACTCGAATTCGCCCCAGTCCAGCATGTAAACATCGAAACCTTCGTTTACCAGGTATTCGACCAGGCTGAAGCCGGGCATCAGATCCAGTACATAGGGCTTGTTTATCAAGGCATAGATCAGTAACACCGGCGTCAGGTACTTCCGCGGGGTGCTGGCCTGATAGTGATAGAGCTTGGATTTATTTTTACTCCATAACAATTCTTTAGGAGAGCATCCGGTGGAAGGTTTGGGATCGTAGTTTATTACCTCCCACCACCGGGCATTGGTATGCAGCCGGTGGTCATAACTCTGCTGCAGCAATTCACCGATCTCGGTGGCAGAGCGAGCCCTGAACTTCTCATTCATATATTTACCTCCCGGGATTCATAGATCATAAAGCAAAGATATTTTTCCGGGCACATCCTAAAGCACACGGAAGTATTAATATTTTCGCACTTCTTAAAGCAGCGGATCATTGCTTGGGTTTGGCGGCTCGCGTCTTTTTGGATGCCGGTGCCTCCTTTTCAGGTGCCGGGGAGGTGCCCAGTATGTTTTTAAGACTTCCTTCCATATGTTCCACCTTGGTTATCAAATTCCGCAGGTCATCCAGGGTGGTACTTATGCGGGCGCCGACATCATCCTGACAGTCTTCTCCACCCTTTTGAGCGAGATCGAGATGTTCCAGAACCTCATTGGTTTGTTGTTTTATCTCCGCCAATTCGTTGGTGAAATCGTCCTCCAGGCGGTCAAATTTGTTTTCCAGGGCCACCAGGAGTTTGGCCAGGCGTGCGGTGTCTTGCTTGGATGAAAGAGGAGTGTTTTCGATGTATGCAGCAGCCAGCTCATTTTGGAACTTGAGATATTGCAGATAACTGTTGAGAATCAAATCGATGCTATTGGCGAAGCTTTTGGTCTCAACCATCTTCTTCATGAGGACCCCCATGGATTCCTCAGCGCTGAAATAAAGGTTCTCCCAAACCTTGTATGGGTTGGACATACTGATCCCCTGCGACATGCCATTTTCACCGCTCATCGTTATTACCTCCTATGAATTTTAGTTTTTGACCAGTACTGATTCGATCTGAAACCCGGCGTTCTTGAGATCCTTGATCAATTGCCGGGAATCCTGCATATTGACCCTGAGCACCAGGATCCTGCTTTTGTCAGGATTTTCGAGGCTTACCAGGTTCTCTACGCTGAGTTTATATTTCGTAAGGACCTGCCCGATGCGGATGAGGTTTTCCGGATCAGCCGTTACCCTCAGATTTATGCGGGTGCCAGCCCGGTTTATACCCAGC
Organism: Deltaproteobacteria bacterium; assembly: GCA_050258735.1. Lineage (GTDB taxonomy): Bacteria > Bacillota > Syntrophomonadia > Syntrophomonadales > Syntrophomonadaceae > Syntrophomonas_A. The sequence goes on from JBLMZJ010000081.1 coordinate 1,909, forward strand.
ATATCGAGAAAAGCATCGGTTACGTCGGTCTGCGTAATGATCCCTACTAACGTGCCATCGTCGTCTACTACCGGCAGGCCGGATATGCGGTTGTCGCGTAGTATTTTGGCAGCCTGCTCAATGTAGGCATCCTGGTGTATGCTGATGATCTGTTGATTGGGGGGCATCAAGTCACGTACCTTGATCTTGCGAAGCTTTTCTTCCTGTTCATCAGGCAATAAACGAGTGGCCAGGGAAGTGCCTCGCAGGTCGATGTCGGGACGGGCTCCGAAATCAGTCCTGGTGATTATCCCCACGAGCTTGCCGCGGTCAACCACCGGGAGACGATTGAGATCATGCTCCTTCATAAAGCGCCACAAATCGCCCACACTCTGGTCGGGTGATGCAGTATAAGGATTGAAAGTCATACGGTCTCTTACTTTCATAACAGCCCTGCTTTCTATATTAAATTGCAACTGAGAATGATGATCGAAACCAGTAGGTTTTGGAGGACAGGTCAACAGATTCGGTTTGACAGCTTCAATAAAGCCTTATTAAAATGATTACCTATCTGTAAGGAAAATGTCAAGGTTTTACATGGCAAATTAGATGGAAATATAAAACAACTCCCGGTACTCTGGGATGGGAGAGATATAAGATAGCAGCAGTTTTAAAAGGATCACCCTGGCTTATAATCTCTACCCTTTTCCTGAGGCGGAGCAAATATTACAGTTGCTGTATCGTGATGAGGAAGATAACTATGTTCGAGGCACAACAACCCCCGATTGAGGCGTACTTGGGGTACGTTAATTGAGCGAGGCTTGCGAAGTAACGATGAGATTCACCATTTTTGACGGTTTGTAAGCTCCGGTGGGGGCCTTCTCTTTTGGTGCCCGGATGCAAAAAAAAGCCCCCGCAGGGGCCGTTTTTTCTATGGTGCGGATGAAGGGACTCGAACCCCCACGCCTCTCAGCGGCAGATCCTAAGTCTGCTGCGTCTGCCAGTTCCGCCACATCCGCTAGTCTAATGACAAGTTACATTATAACCCGCGCCCGGCAAGCTTTCAAGCCTTTGACCTAATGGAGTAAACGGCGTTCATTGAAAACCGGCTTCTCGGCCGAAATGTCTCTGTTGAGCTTCTTTTCGCTGTACATGCGTTTATCAGCCAGATCTACCAATTCATACGGTTCTTCGGCTTCTTCCGGGTAACGTGCGCAGCCCAGTGAAACATGACTGAAGTGACCCAGGTTGATCAAGGATTCTCTAAGGCGGTCTATGATGCTGCTGCAAAGTGCCTCGTCCACCCCGGGCAGGATAATGGCGAATTCATCTCCGCCATAACGGGCGACGATGTCGGTGTCTCGTACGTTGGCCTTGATGGTATCCGCTACCTTTCGTAGGACACGGTCTCCGTGAAGATGTCCATACTGATCATTGAGCTGTTTGAAATCATCCAGGTCGATCATGACAATATTAACGATGTTTTCTTCTGATTCATCCAACATTTTGCCCAAAGTATCATAGAAAAACTGGTGGGTATAAAGCCCGGTCAGACCGTCGCGAATAGCATAATTGGCCAGGATCCTGAAATCACTATAGCTGAGGACATTCACCAGCAGTCCGGCAAAAATTATATAAACGGCAGTTACAAATATAGTCAGGGGGTCAAATACTGTTACCAGACCTAGCACGACCATGGCGATCAGGGTCACGAACATAACCAGTAGCAAGCGGACAAAGGACGGCTCAACGGAACTGACGAGGACTGGCAGGAGAAAAGCCAAAAAACATAGTGAATTAGGTCCTCCAGAAAAGTAGCACAGGAAAAAGATAAGTATTATATCAACAAAATTGGAGAGCAGACGCCTTCTGAACAGGGACATATGAAGCTTTCGGCTTAAAAACAGCAAGGTGCAATAGAGTACTATTACCGATAAAATTGCGAATAGGCGTGGTTCTATAGTGGGATTCAGCAATATGTATATAAAAGCCCCGGAAGCCGCTATGAAGATTCTGATATAGTTCAGCGCCTTTTGCTGGCTGAATTTTCGTTTACTGTCCAGCAGCGGGTTGAAGTCTACCAGGAATTTGATCTTATACCTCATAGTATTTCAGTCCTATAAGTTGGTTTTCATTTTATTCTAAAGCACCATAAGACCCATATCAAGTATAAATTGTCACAAAATATCGGTAATATTAGGACCCGTGAAGTGGAAAAGTTTGCGTTAATTGTGGGTAATGTCTATATTAATGTATAGAAAATAGGCTGGGGGCACAGTTATGCAGGGGACGTTACATCCTCGTAGCAGTTTGATTTTTTTATTGGTCCTGTTTTTTCTGGCATTGTTATATCAGGATCCAGGTTTGCTTATATCCATGCTGTTGGGACTGGCCTTGATAAACCTGTCTCTGGACCGGGCAAGGGCTTGGCTGCAGATGCTGCGTTATGCGGTACCATTCGCGTTACTTATTGTTATGATCAACGTTTTGATCAGTCAACGGGGGCCGCTCTGGTGGGAGTATAGTTTTATGGGGCTTCACCTCGCTATCCACACCCCGGCCTTGTTATATGGCATGGCCATGACCCTGCGCTTACTTACAGTACTCAGCATTTTTACAGTATTCAACCTTCTATTATCTGTAGAAGAGCTTTTAGAGGTTTTTCCTTCCCGGCGAGGCACGGCGATGATCACCGCCGTTATCACCGCCCGGATGGTACCCGAACTGAAGCAGCGAGTCCAGGGCATACGGGAAATGCAGCTGCTCAGGTGTGGAGATGTCAGAGGGACAAACCTGCTGGATCGCTCCCGGCGTACCGGGCTTTTATTAATAAATGTCCTTCGTGCAGCTCTCAATGGTGCCTGGAAGACCGGGGAAGTCATGCAGGCACGGGGGTTCGGAGCGACATCGCTTCGCAGTACATACCGGCAGCATCGCTGGCGAAGCTTGGACAGCTGGCTGGTACTGTCCTCATTGGCCGCCCTGCTTTTGGCACTGATTTTCGATCGGTGGCGGCCGGGAACACAGTATAGTGTTCTGATGGGGGGGATAGTGCCGCTTATCCTTCTGGGCACTGCATGTTTGGTCATACCGGTATCGAGAGAAAGTTTCAACTTATTCTCTATATTCAAAGGAGCCAAATAAATTGTTTAAAGTCAGAAATCTTGGCTATTCATATCCTGGAACCGACTGCCAGGCTTTAGAACAGATAAACTTTGAAGTTAGCCCTGGAGAATTCCTGCTGGTTATGGGACGCTCAGGCAGCGGCAAATCGACCCTGGCCCGGGCTCTTTGCCGGTTGGTGCCGGATTTCTACGGCGGTCAAATGAACGGACAGGTAATATATCAAGGCCGCGACCTGAGAGAATGGGAACCCCGGCAGCTATCGTCTGATATCGCCATGTTGTTTCAGGAAGCCGGTCAGCAGATCATATATAACCAGGTGGAACGTGATATTGCTTTCGGACTGGAAAACCTGGGGATGGAACCGTCCCTTATGAAGCGGCGGGTCGCCGAAGCCATGGATTTCTTCGCTCTTAACGGCATAAGGGACAAGGATCCTGCTGAATTGTCAGGCGGGGAACTCCGCAGGGTAGCTCTAGCCGGTGTTTTTGTAATGCAGCCCCGGGTCCTTATATTGGACGAGCCTGCTTCTCAGCTCGATCCGCAGGCGGCCGAGGATCTGCTGAACTGGCTGGGGAAACTTAATGCTGAGAGGGGAACTACGATAATATTGGTCGAACAGCGGCTCGATAAAGCTTTTCCAATAGCAGACCGGATCCTGCTTATGGAAAAGGGCCAGCTCATTTTTGACGGAAAACCATCACGGCAGCCAGTATGGGCTAAAGCTAATGCTTACCCGCTGGTTCCTACTATTCCATACATAATGTCTGATCTGAAGGCCTCTGAGCTGCCTCTTACGGTAAAAGACGGCCGGGGGCT
>JBLMZJ010000082.1:0-34895 GCA_050258735.1 Deltaproteobacteria bacterium
TTCAGAAATGTGAATGGATTCCCGCTTGCCGCCCAGGCACACCGGAACCGATTGATTGACTTCCACAATAACGGTTTTGGCCGCATCGCAGATCTGGGGGGTGAAGGAAACCGAGGTCCCAAAATTGAAGAAACCGTGCTCGTCCATAGGCGCAACCTTGATTAAGGCCACATCGGGCTGCAAATAACCGCGCTCATAGAAACTCGGCACTTCATGATAGTTTATGGGTACATAGTTGCAGAGATTCTGGTCATGCAGTTTGCGGCTGGCGGCACTCATATGCACATCATTATAAATGAAATGCTTCCTCTCTGGATCAGCCAGTACCGTTTGTGGAGTAAAGGGGCAGGTTGTAGTTCTAATATATACATTAAATAATTCATCAACCCGCCTGGCTAAAGCAGCATCCAGATAGCTGGAATTCATTATAAATTCGCCGTAGTGAACCAGATCTCCTGATTTCACCACCTTCATGGCATCATCCACCGGCGTTAACTTGCGCCTATATTCTGCTTCGTAATCCATTGGGATTTGACCTCCTTCATATCATAAATATATAAATAAGTCTTTATATATCCCTTGTCCACAGGGAGGCCATGGCAGGTCCGGTTCCTACGCAGGTGGAAGCACCGCCTTTGGTAAGGCCAAGTCTTTCCAGTTCGTAGTACAGAGAAACCACGATACGCAGTCCGGATGAGCCAATAGGATGTCCCAGTGCAATCCCTGATCCATTGTGGTTCACTTTATCCATGGAGAGGTCCATGTCATATTTTTCTTTCAGGCGAATTTTGCAGCCAATGAACTGAGGTGCAAACGCTTCATGCAGTTCCCAGTACTCAACATCATCAAAATTCCAGCCGGCTTTCTCCAGCGCTACTGGAATTGCTTCCGCAGGTCCGATTCCCATGATTCTTGGTTCAACACCAACAGCAACTGAAGCGGCCAGTTTCATAAGCGGTTTTACTCCCAGTTCAGCGGCTTTTTGTTTGGACATAATCACCACGGCGGAGGCACCATCATTAATACCGGATGCATTGGCAGCGGTTACTACGCCGCCATCCTTTTTAAATGCAGGCTGCAGTTTGCCTACGCTTTCCATGCTGCATCCACGAATAGGATGTTCGTCGGTATCAACAATGGTTACACCTTTTTTAGTTTTAAGTTCAACCGGAACGATTTCTCTCTTGAAAGTACCATTATCTGTCGCATTAATTGCGTTGGTATGGCTTCTGACAGCTAATTCGTCACATTGTTCGCGGGTAATGTTATACATGACCGCAACGTTCTCGGCAGTCATTGCCATGTGTCCCGGTACCAATGAATCCACTAAAGCATCATGGGTCAATGAATCGATCATTTTGACATCGCCCATTCTGGCACCCGATCTTGCACTGGGAACCATATAGGGGGCCTGGGTCATGTTTTCCACGCCCACCACCAGCGCAATATCTGTTGCTCCTATCATGATATTACGGCTGGCGATTTCCAACGATCTCATTCCAGATGTACAATTCTGATTTACCACACAGGCATTGCTGCGATCAGGAAGCCCGCATGCCAAACCAACAATACGTGCGGGCAGAGACTTCTGTAAGCCCTGGTAAACTTGACCCATTACTATTTCATCAATAATGTCAGCCGGGATCCCCGCTCTCTTGATGGCTTCCTTGCCCGCTGTTACTGCCAAATCCTTGGCCGGTACATCTTTAAACTGACCCATAAATTTGCCTATTGGCGTTCTGCAAGCACTAACGATTACGACATCCTGAATTTCATTTATCATAGTTAAATGCCTCCCTATATCAATTTTTTATGACGTTATTTACACTTGAACTCAGACCTTCATGACCACGAAGGCGGTCACCATTAGTGGGATGAAAACCCAAGGGTTACTTGGTCTCGGCCCGATATCTACAGGTACAGCAATGTGTTTTCAGGGCAGCTTTGCGCTTCTGAACGAATTTAGTAATTATAGAAGCCTTTCTTGGTCTTCATCCCCAGCCAGCCAGCTCGGGTATATTGTTTCAATGGTGCTGCCGGACGGTATTTAGGATCGCCGGTTTCTTCAAAAAGGGTTTGACAGACTTCCAAACATATATCTATTCCTATCAAGTCTCCAAGAGCCAGAGGACCCATGGGCCAACCTGCTCCCAGTTTCATAGCCGTATCGATATCAGGAACACTGGCTAAACCTTCATATAAGATAGCAACCGCTTCATTGATAGCCGGGACCAGGATTCTGTTTACGACAAATCCCGGACCTTCCTTTACTTGAATCGGTTTTTTTCCAATTGCCAGCGACAGTGCAAAAACAGCATCAACTGTTTCCTGCGATGTTTGAGCAGCAGCTATAACTTCTATTAGCTGCATGACCTGGGCCGGATTGAAGAAATGCATGCCAACAACATTTTCCGGCTTCTTATAAGCAGTGGCAATTTCAGTAATAGATAATGCTGAAGTGTTGGTAGCCACAATGATTTCATCTCCCAGTATGGAAGAGAGTTTGCCGTATACATCTTTCTTAATAGACATTCTCTCCAGTACGGTCTCCAGAACAAAGTCAGCTTCAGAGATATCCTCCAGTTTGATAGTACCCTTTATTTTCAAACCATCTGCGGTTCCCGCCGGTACCTTTCCCTTTTCTTCCTGTTTGGCCACACCTTTTTTAACATTAGCAATGCACCGGTCCACAATTTCCGGATAAATGTCGTAGACAATGACTTCTTTTCCGGCAGCGGCAAAGGCCCGGACAATACCTGTGCCCATCGTGCCTGCCCCCAGGACTGCAATCTTGTTAAAATCCATAAACATCTCCTCCTTAATAATTCCTAAACCAAAGATCCTACGTAATTAAGGGGCCCTTTAGATACAGATCTGTCCTCCTTTCCACCATGTTTATTTAATAAAAAGAGAAATAACTTTGGTTATAAAAAGAAATAGTCTGAAAGTATACCTTCAGACTATAAGTGCAATAAATATGCCAACCTTCGTATATTTCATAAAAACCCGGTATTATGGGATTTTAACCAACTGCATCCCCGATGCCATTATATTCCGGCGTATAATATTACAACCGGTTACACCGGGCATTTTTAAAATAAGCGTCTTATTTCACGCCTTTTGCGACCTGGATGAATTGCAAACCATGCGACCGGTTTAACAACCCTTATAATATGCAAAGGGCAGAATCAACAGTACTGATTCTGCCCTGTATAGTGTTCATCAAGAAGGCTTTTTTACGTATTAATCTCTAAAGCCCATATTTACGCATTTTACTATAGAGTACGGATTTGTTAAGGCCTAATTCTTTGGCTGTCTGAGCCTTATTATAATTGGTTGATTTCAGCATTTGCTCTATTAGTTCTTTCTCCAACCTTTGCACCGAAGCGTTAAAGCTGGTTCGGCCGGTTTCATTAACTGTGGTTGAAAGAGCTTCATCACCTAATGAGGGAAAATGCTCCACCTCCAAGCGTACGGCCTGCTTTAACGAAGCAAGATTTATGGCGCGTTCCAGCAGATTCTGCAACTCTCGAACATTACCCGGCCAATTATAGCTTTGCAGCATATGCAAGGCTTCGTTAGAAATATCCGACACGTGGGCCTTAAGAGTGGTATTGATACCAACCATCAAGTTATGAACCAGCAAGGGTATATCCTCGATTCGTTCCCGCAAAGGAGGGAGGTTTAAACGCACTACATTTAAACGGTAGTAAAGGTCTTCTCGGAACTGGTGGTCGGCAACCATCTGCTCCAGATCACAATTGCTGGCTGCGATAACTCTTACTTTAATAGAAATCGGATTAGTGCCGCCCACCCTTTCGATTACCCGTTCTTGAAGTACGGTAAGAAGTTTGGTCTGCATACTGAGAGGCATGTCGCCTATCTCATCCAGAAAGATGGTGCCTCCCTTGGCTAGTTCGAATTTTCCTGGCTTACCGCCTTTCTTAGCTCCGGTGAAGGCTCCTTCCTCATAACCAAACAGCTCTGATTCGAGCAGGTTTTCGGGTAAAGCGGCACAATTGACACGTACAAAAGGCCCATCCTGTCCGCCCTGGTTGTGTATGGACTGGGCAAACAACTCTTTACCGGTTCCGCTTTCACCAGTTATAAGGATAGTGGACCTGGTATGAGCTAATTGCTGGGCCATGGATTTGACCATTGCAAATTCGGGACTGGTTCCGATAAGATCATCAAATTGCCAACGGGCTTGATAGTGCTGGCGGAACTCTTCCTTATAATAATTTAGTTCTTTCGCGGTTTCCTGCAGCTTATTTATTAGCATTTTTGCCTGAGACATATCCAAAAATAGACTTCTGCCTACCGCTCCGGTAATCTCCCCGTTCTTTATAATGGGGGTTCTGGTAATAATGGTGTCCCGGTCATTGACTGTCCATGTGTCAATTTCGTGTATTTCGCCGGTTCTTAAAACTTCCGGCAGCTTGGAATGGGGGGTTATCTCCAGGATGTGTTTGCCCACCACGTTTTCTTTCTTCATTTCCAGCATATCCAGGTAGGTTTGATTTATAAAAGTAATAATACCTTCTCTGTCGACAATCACATATATCATATAAGGACTTTGCACCAGCACTTCTGATACTGTTTCATACTCTTTTTCTAAAGTTTGCAGCTTTTTCACCAGTAATTTCGCCCCGGCTTTGTCGAGAAAGACTGTCTGTCCCACTGCTCCAATGACTTGATCATCTTTAATCAATGGGTAGCGTGTGATGATCGTTTCCCGGTCATTCACAGACCACAAGTCAACCGGGTCAGTTTTTCCGGAACGCAGAACCTCAGGTAGTTTGGAATGGGGCGTAACCTCAAGAATATGTCTTTCCATTACTTCGCTTTTGTTTTTATTCAGCCATTCCAAGTAGGCCTTATTGATAAACCGGACGATGCCATGCTTATCGACAACAACGCAGGCCATGAGTGGATTGTCAAGGATGGCTTCTCCGACTTTGTACAGATTAAAACTATCACTGGATTCAGACATGGTTGCCCTCCTGTTGCAAATTAGGTCGTGCATTTATTATATCTAAATTATCACAGTTGCTAAATAGCACGCAATATAGGTTGCAAACAGCAACTATAGTGATTCTGTATTCAGAGAAATGGAAACAAGAACTAAGCAAGTATGTATATGGCGTTTTTATCTCTTTTCTAAAAAAAGCACCTGCGTCTGAAGTGCAGCTCCAAACATTGAACTTTTTCGTCCAATATCTGGGGTTACACTTCAAATCCGCAGGTGCTGTTTACATCAATAAGCAATACAGAGGATATTACGCAAACGCCTTGCCGCGTCCCCCTGCCAGGTTGTGCAGGATCATGATGGTCTGGTTGCGGTCTTCCATCTTCAGTGCTGCCTCCAAACCGGCGCAATCTATGTTCTGGTTGATGGCTTCCTTGGTCAGGCGGATAGCCAGATAGCTCTTTTTGGTTATATCACGGGCCATCTCCAAGGCGGTGGGCAGCAGCTGGTCGCGTTCCACGCACTTGGAGGCCAATCCCAGATTCATGGCTTCCTCTGCATCCATGAATCGACCGGTCAGCATGAATTCATACGCTCGCCCCATGCCGATGATGCGGGGCAGGAAATAGCTGCAGCTCATGTCAGCCCCGCCGACTCCAGTGTTGACATAGAAGGCGGAGAACCTGGCATCCGGGGATATGATCCGGATATCGGAAGCCAGCACGAAACTGAATCCTGCACCGGCCGCTGCTCCATGAACCATGCAAATGATGGGCTGAGGGATCTGCCGCATGGCCAGTTCCAGTTCGCCCAGCCGGCTTTGGAAATCATAGAAGCCAACCGGAGTCAATTCCTCTGGATAGAGGTTTTCCACGACATCCAGACCACCGCAAAAACCCTTTTCACCAGCCCCGTTCAGCAGGATCACGCGGGTCTCCACATCATGTTTTAGTTTCGCCCATAAATCAGTCAGATCCCGGGTCATTTGATGACTGAGAGAATTCAACTGCTTGGGCCGGTTCAAAGTCACCATCATAATTCCCGGCTCTACCATTTCGACTTTCAGAGTTTCATAAGAAGTGTAATCCATCAGGCCGCCCCCTTAAATAATCTATCTTGTTTGCTATTTTCTACGTGCCCCTGGTTATTCCTGCCTGCTAGCAAATTGTAGGGGCGGAATCAATATCCGAGGGACCATCTTTGGCAAGCGGGGGGATCAAGCCAGTCCTGCCCGGGTAAGAACACGACCGAGTGAAGTTGCAGTATCGTTCTTTAATACTTCTTCATTGATCTGGGTCAGCCGGCTATCCTGCCAGAGTACTTTACCGTCGACGATGGTGACGGCAATGTCCTGAGCTGTAGCCTGGTAGACCAGATGGCTGTAAACGCTGGCGGCATCCCGGGGCTGATGGTGCCAACCCTCTAGATCGACTAATGCCAGATCGGCCTTCTTGCCAGGTTCCAGGCTGCCGATATCGGCCTCTAGCCCCATGGCCCGTGCTCCGCCCCGGGTGGCTAGTTCAAAAACCTGCTGGGCAGGCATGCTGGCAGGGCCGTGCAGAGGTTTCTGTATCAGGGCTGCCAAGCGCATTTCCATAAACATCGACATGTTATTGTTGCAGGGGGCTCCGTCAGCTCCAAGTGAAATGTGTGCTCCCATAGCCAACAGATCAGGAACTCTGGCTATACCCGAGCCCAGTTTGAGATTGGAACCCGGGCAATGGGCGATATTGGTGCCAGTACCCACCAGCACTTTCATTTCTTCTTCATTAAGATGGATGCAGTGGGCCAGGACTGTTCTCGAGTTCAGCAGACCCAGGCTATTCAGGTACATGATATTGCGCTGGCCCCGCTCTTGTTCTACCATCGCTATCTCACCGCGATTCTCCGAGGCGTGGCTGTGGACGGGTATCCCATACTGGCGGGAGAGAGCAGCCAGTTCCCGCAGTAATCCGTTGCTGCAGGAAACGGCAAAACGGGGACAGAAGGCATAATGGATGCGCGAATCCGCGGCGCCGTTCCAATCCTGCCATAGATCCATGCTCTCCTGCAGAGCCTGGGCCGGGGATTCCAGCAAGCTGGATGGCACGTCACTGCCGCAGTCCATAAGGCACTTACCGCCCAAATAACGGATCCCGGCCAGTTGGACTGCCTCTAATAGAGAATCTGTGTGATGGACCGTAGCCATATCGATGATGGAGGTGGTGCCTCCTCGTAACAATTCGGCACATCCCAGCAGGGCCGAGTGATATATGGATTCGGCATCATGACTGCCTTCCAGCGGCCAGATGCGCAGCTTCAACCAATCCAGCAGTTCGAGATCATCGGCTAAACCGCGAAAGAGGGCCTGACAAAGGTGGGTGTGGGTTTGTATTAACCCGGGAATGACCAGTTTCCTGGCAGCATCGATCACTGTGATCTCGTGATCATCAACAGTTCCGCCTATAGACGCAACGCGGTCGTTTTCGATCAGCAGGTCACCCTGGATTATGTCCCGGGCCTCGTTCATGGTCACGATGGTTCCGTTTTTTATGAGCAGCATCAAGCTTCCCCCAATCCTGTTAAGGAAGATACCCTGCAAATATGTATAACATATCACTATTATTATTCCTTCGATCTCTAATCCTTACTATACCAGAAAAGATCTGCAGGCTGCCCGTTGTCACTTCGATAATAATTACCCTTTCCCCATCATAATCTGATAGAAGGATTCTTCACCGGGGAGGGGATAATATCAACCGCCATGAAATGTTGACCCGCAATACCGGCTCTCTCCTGCTGAAACTGTCCTGGCCGGCCATGGCCGGCAATGTTATCTATTCGTTGCTTTGCCTGGTGGAAACCTATTTTGTAAGCATGTTAGGGACAGTGCCGCTGGCGGTAACTACCCTCACCATTCCCACCCAGATATTTATAACCGCCATCGGTTCCGCCGCCGGGGTCGGCTTGACCTCCTATATTGCCAGGACCCTGGGGGAAGGGAGGAAAAAGGAGGCAGTCAATGCCGCCTGGCACGGGATCTTACTGGCCTTTATCATGGGGCTTTTGATGTGGTGGGTTGGTACAGCTTATCTTGATGACATGCTGGTTTGGTCCGGCTGCAGCCAGGAGACTTTTGCTCTAAGCAAAACCTATCTTACCATCATTCTGAGCGGTTCGGTAATCACATTTCTGGCCATCATACTGGCCAATATCATGCAGGGGGCAGGTGATACTCTCTGGCCCATGCTGACAAGTCTGGCTGGTCTTATCGTAAATGTGATCCTGGATCCGCCGCTGATATTTGGCTGCGGGTTCATCCCCGCTCAAGGCCTCTCCGGGGTGGCTATTGCTACTGTCCTCGGTAATCTGTGTGCAGGCGCCCTTACCATAGTCATTCTGGTTCGCAGGTATCCGTCGCTGACCAGGATCAGTCAGTTTTTCGTTCCGCGACTGCGGATCATTATGGCGATCCTGAGGGTAGGTATGCCCGCTCTGGTCATGGAGGCTGCTGCTCTGCTGGTGATGGTTTTCATGAATCGGACCCTGGTAACCTTTGGTTCGTCAGCCGTGGCGGTTTTGGGGATATTCCTGCGGATCCGCTCACTGGTTTATATGCCCGTTTTCGGGTTGACCCAGGGTATCATGCCGGTAGCTGGTTTCGCCTATGGCGGGGGACTGCCTGACCGGGTAAAGGAAACCATGGTCAAGGCGTGTACCACAGCTTTTATTCTGATAGCTGTCCCCTGGGCTGTTATACAAGGAGACCCTGCCTGGATCATGCATTTCTTTTCGCATAATCCCACCCTGAGCAGGCTGGGTGAAGAATGCCTGCGTTGGGCCAGCCTGGTCCTGCCTTTGATGGGGCCCATCATAGTGCTCACCGCCATCCTGCAGGCGGTCGACCGGGGAATGGAAGCCATGTGGCTGTCCTTGTTCCGTCAGATTTTGACCTTCCTGCCGCTGATAGTACTCCTGCCTCCCTGGCTGGGTCTCAATGGAGTGTGGCTGGCCTTCGCCCTGTCCGAGGCTCTGGCAGCTTTGTTAGGATGTTGGCTATTCAAATTATTATGGAAACAATTGAGCCCGCCCCCCAGGCCGAGGATCCTGGTCTTATCGCCAGGCTATACTGCGGGGCGTATCATGGCCTGGCTGCGCTGGTGAAAACATATTGCTTTGGCTTGTTACACTGCCGGGCTTCCTTTATCATGTAAACATAAGAATGTCTTTGGGGATGATTCCGCATAGATATGGACAAACAGTGAGTTGGGTGAGAAACATGAGCGAAAGTGCTAAGCTGCAAGTATCCAAAACCCAGGTTAACCAGATAGCAGGTGCCGCCTTCGTCTTAAAGAACCTAATTGACAATGTGGGCCATGCCTTTTCCGACGAAGAAATGCCTGTACTGAAGCAAGCCTTGCATGTGCTGGAGGATAAGCAGGCCGAAGTAAGATCGGCCGGGCAGGGATGAACGTATAAATAGCCCTGGGGTCCGGGGCCAGGTTAACGATGTCGACTTAGTGTTGTTGAGAGTAGAGTGAAACCATATGAAGAACGATAATGTATACTTCCTGTGGGGGGAAGAGGCTTACCTGATCGAATGGGAAATAAAGGCGATCCGGCAGAGAATGCAGGAGGCCAGCGGAGAAGAAGTGGAATTGATCATGCTGGATGGTGACGACCTGAGCCCAGGAGGGTTGCGGGGCAATCTAGAGTATTCCTCGCTTTTTGCCGGGCAGCGCCTGGTGGTGATCAAGCGTCCGCCCTGGCTGGGCAAGTCCCGCCGGAAAGTGGCCAAGGCCGATGAGTTCAAACAGGTCCTGGGGGATTACCTGAAAGAAGTCCATGAAGGGCAAATCGTCGTACTAACATCTGCCGAGCATGACGGCAGCAACGGGATCGTCAAGCTGCTGGACAAACAGGCCACTGCTGTACAGTTCAAGACCGCAGCCCCGCAGTATATCAGCAAATGGGCAGCTGATGAGTTCAAAGCCCGCGGCTGTAATGCTGCTGCCGATGCCGTAGGTATGCTGGCCCGCAGTGGCCAGGATCTGTATTATCTGGAGAACCTCATTGAAAAACTCAGCCTGATGTATAGCGGGGAAAAGATAACCGCGGCTGATGTCGAAAGGGAACTGGAGAACAAGGAAGAAATCAAGGTCTTCAAGTTGACCGACGCCCTGCTGAACCGTAATCTGACAGCATCCTTTGCCGCTTACTATCAACTGCGGGAACAGGGTGAACACCCGTTGCTCTTCTTATATATGATAGTGCGCCAGTTCATAAGCCTGGGCAAAGCCAAGTACTATCAGGAAAAGGGATACGGCAAAGCCGAGATAGCCTCGGCCACCGGCATGAAGGATTTCACCGTGCAGAAGATGATGGGCTGTGCCCGCCAGTTTAGCTGGGCGGAACTGCGTGACCTGTTTGAACTCTTCCTGCAGTTGGACATCACCATGAAGAGCAGCAGTCAGGACGATAACATGCTGATGGAATCCATGATCGTTGAGATATGCGGCAAATGAGACTTATATGCTAATGCAAATAAATCCGTCAATTGCATTTTTGAAGTGATCAATCAAACAGTTCACCGTATGAGAAACCCAAAACTGCATTGATCTTATGCCACCGGTTATCCAACACATTCATTAAAGCGTCCGGCTGGTAGTGATTACTGATCTGGTTGGCCAGCCACAATCGATGCAGCCACTGCCTGCAGGCGGTAAGTGATCCTTCCTCAGGTGCCAGTTCCAAAAAGCTGATGGCCAGATGCAGGGCAAGTTCATCTTCGCTTGCTTCCACTCCAAGTCGCCTCAATTCATCTCGACAGACCAGACCATGATATTTTCGCTGTATATTAGAATGGGCCTGGGAAGCCTGGCTGTCATGCCAGCGATACATCAAGAGTACCTCTCCCAGATTGCCCAATGGAAAATGCCTGGCACATCGGGTCCATAGTTTGTAGTCCTCGGCTTCCAGGAAATCCGGATCGTAAAACAACCTGTGTCCGAGTATCCATTCCCGACGCATGATAACTGTAGGATGCCCCAACTGATTCTGAAACAACAGACCGGCATGGATCATCGCCGGTTCGGTCGGATAGTCCCAAACCCCGCTCAGATCACCGAAACATTCCAGCCAGGTGCCGCTGATCCCGATTTCCGGATTCTCCTCCATGAATGCGGTTTGTTTCTCCAGGCGCAGAGGCAGGCTGATATCATCAGCATCCATCCGGGCAATATATTTGCCCCGGGCCAGATGGATCCCCCGGTTGAGCGAGCCGGCCAGGCGCAGGTTTTTGCTATTGCTGACAACTCTTATGCGTTTGTCATGAAAACCTTCAGCCAGAATTCGGCTTTTATCTGTCGAGGCGTCATCAATAATAATGAATTCAAAATCCTTCAGACTCTGCGAGAGTATGCTTTCAATAGTTTCACCCAGATATTTCTGCCCGTTGTACACGGCCATCAGTACCGTTACCAGTGGAATATCCAACTAAAAAAACCTCCTGCTTCCTAATAGACAGATTATTCTGCTGGAGGTGGGGAGAATTGAACCCCCATCTGAAAGAAAGACCAGCTGAGCAACTCCCTGCGCAGTTTGTGATTTGAGCTTCGCTTTGAGGACGCCCACGAACCAGGGGACCTGACTATTGTTACATCCTGCTTTTAACTGTCAACTTTGTAAATCAACATATATGCAGTTGTAAAATCACCGGTGCGCAGTGCTGCCGGATCAGGTGAAGTGGCGACATTGCGAACGGTTACTCTATCTCCTGCCTTGAGAGCCAGTGAGGTTGTTCCGGTGATCGTTTGTCCAGCAGAATTAAACCTTTGACTGTTCACCCCATTAATAGCCACCGCCCAATCCTGAGGATTGTTTTGCGTGGTATAAACCGAAAAAGTAATGTTGTAAGTACCATCGGCAGCGACTGTTACTGCAGCTGTTCCAGGCGTGTGGCTTATGCCATTAAGTGGGCCGTTATTACTGAAGTTAACATTGGCGCCTACGGCAACCGTTTCAGTGTTTATTTGAAAAACATAGCCCCAGGCGGCGAGGCTTGAGCCAATTGGGGTCTGGGCAGGAAGCCCGCCTTCAAGCATAGCATCCCCGGTTTCTCCACTGCTGCTACAGGAACTTCTTGCTCCGGAACTGCGAACTCCCCGACGGGCAGGTGCCTTGGAACGCCCAGTTCTATAGCGAGCATCTGGAGGGCAAAATGATTCATCCCCAAAATACATATTAAACCTATTCCCCTTTCTAACAGGTTGCTAACTGTCGTAATAGGATATGAGCCACTTATACAAAATGTTAACAAATGAAGGCAGAAGAGGTTCATAATATACAAGATATCGACCAATTTGAATGCTTTTATACTCAATTGGTTTTTCTATTCGGGTTTATCATGGTAACTATGGATTGCATGTATTCATATCATATCTACAGAGGTTCTATGTAAACAAAAGGTGGTGTGGCAACTCATTGATAGTAACAGCCCGGACAGCACTGCGCCATGAAATGATTGGCGACGAGCGTATCATAACCAGCAGCAACAGCAGGGAACATAAGCAAACGTGGCAGCATCTGGAGCAGCAGCGGCAAGATATGGAGAGCAGGATCATAGATATTGACCGGGTAGCAAAGGCGATTTTTCGGGCCATGGCGGTCAGGGAAGGCTTTTCCTTCATAAGATTAGGGGATTCGGAACTGCTCGCCCTGGCGCAGGAACTGATTTTTCCCATAAACTGCGATATTACTGAATGGGGGCCAATGCTGGCCCGGCTCTGCTGCGATGATAAACTGGGGCAGGGCGATAGGGGCCACGGTCGACCGGCTACCATCATCAGGGATCAGCAATTCAAGGTTTCGATAAAACATGCTGCAGGAGGACCTACCGAGGTAAAACGATGGGCCAATATCCTGCGCCTGTCCGGGATCGATTACCCTGATCTGCAGGCTAGGGATTATATGCAAAAGGCACTGGCAGCAGCCAATATAATAGGGGTGCCTACCAGTTACCGGCCAGGGCGGAGCCAGGAACATCTGAACCTGCTCAAGGCTTTCCAAACTATTTTTCTTACCGTACTTGACAGGTTGGAGATATCCTTGAATGATCTGATCCTGGCCGATTCAGCAGGACATCACCTGCTGCATGCCCGGGGCTGGCTGCGCCAGATATTGCTGCCGGATCAATACCCCGGTTTATGTGAGAGATTTGAACTGCCTGCGGGTTTTAAACCGCGTCTGTTGCTGATCGGCAACCTGGCTCCTGAATTTCAGGCTTTTCTGTTAAGGGAAGGCGGTCAGGTGGTTGGTGCCGTATACCCGGTCGGGATCCATAATACCCCTGAGGTATTGGAGAGAATCAGGGGATATGATTTTGATCTGGCCCTGGTCTCGGCCGGGACCGCTGCTAAATATATATGTACTACCATAGCCGGTGACATGGGAAAGATCGCTATCGATACCGGTCAGCTGTTCAATACGCTCCTGTTTGAATACCAGCACATGGATCATCATAACTATGTGGTCCCATATATATCTTTGATGTAGGAACCCGATAGTGAGGAATTAAGGAGGCCGGGAGGGTCTTTGCAAACAATACTGGTAACCGGCGGTGCCGGCTATATCGGCAGTCATGTGGTGAAAGCCCTGGGGGAACGGGGTTATCAAATAATAGTCTATGATAATCTGTCAAATGGACATGAGTGGGCAGTATTATTTGGCAGCCTGATCAAGGGGGACATACTAGATCATGAAACATTGACTCAGGTATTCGATAGTCATCAGATAGATGCTGTTATCCATCTAGCCGCCAGTATCTCGGTACCTGAGTCAATAGAGCGACCGTTAGAATACTATTGGAATAATGTCACCGGGACCCTGAATCTTTTAAGAGTCATGTACGAGCATGGGGTCAACAAAATGATTTTTTCCTCTTCTGCCGCAGTCTATGGAATTCCGCCCGAAATTCCTGTAAGGGAGGACAGCGAACTAAACCCGATAAATCCGTATGGACGCAGTAAGGCTATGATAGAACAGGTGCTGCGGGATCTTTCCTATACCCGGGATATCAAATATATCATACTGAGATATTTTAATGTTGCGGGCGCGGACCCGGGCTGTCTCATAGGTGAGGGTAAAGCAGATGCCGCTCATCTTGTTACAACGTGCATAAGGACCGCCGCTGGCCGGAGGGCGGTCCTCAATATATATGGTACCGATTATCCCACCCGGGACGGGAGTTGCATTCGCGATTATATCCATGTAGAGGACCTGGCTGCTGTCCATCTATTATCCCTGGAGCGCCTGTTAGAAGAGGGCGACAGCCGAATTTATAATTGTGGTTATAGCCATGGATATTCTGTATTTGAGGTGGCAAATGCAGCAAGCAGGATAACCGGCGCTGGTATTCCGATCCGAAAACAGAACCGCAGGGAAGGTGATCCGCCGGAGTTGGTGGCAGACGTCAGCAGGATAAAGACAGAATTAAATTGGCGGCCCCAACATGATGATCTGGAATATATAGTTGAAACGGCCTGGCGATGGGAATTAAAATACAGGGCAAATTTAACAGACATAATTAAAGATCAATGTAAACTCCTGTAAAGCAAAAAGGTTAGGGCAGCTTATGACCCTAACCTCATAATATTTATTTACGAAACGGATCCGCTTCTGTCATTGGCTAAAAAAATAACCTGTCTGAATGACAGGCTACTGAGCGTTAATCTGATTGAATTTCTTGGCCAGTTTAGATTTGCGTCTGGCGGCAGTGTTTTTGTGCATGATACCCTTGGAAACACTCTTATCAATCAAGGAAATTGCCTGCTGAAGGTTATCGCCGGCAGCATCCACATTAACTTCTTTTATAGTGGCCTCATATTTACGGATAGCAGTCTTGAGTCTGCTCTTCTGGGCCTTGTTTATTAACCGATTGGCTTCAGCTCTCCGCGCCCGCTTGGCCGGTGTCTTACTTTTTGCCACGAGTTCACCTCCTTCGAAAGCTAACAGAAATACTATAGCATTGCCATTTTTAAAATGCAAGCATAAAGGCAGTTTCTTTTTGGGCAGCGATATGAGCGTGCCCTGGCCATGTTCTATAAGAGATGCCCCGGCCATAGATTTTAAGGGAGAGAGCCGGGAGAGGTGGACGTGGTGCGCAGGCACAACTTTTTTACTTTTATAAAAGGAATATTCTTGATGCAGTTGTTTCTGCTGGTTCTGACGGCCGGTGTGACCTGTGACTTAAAGCTGGGCGGCTGGAAGACACCAGATCCTGCTGCCTTGCTGCAACCGGTCGGCAGCCTGCAGGTCGATGAGCAAAGTGCCGCCCGGCTGATGGCCTGGAGCAATTCCGGTCTAGCTGCTGCCGCACGTGAAGAATCGTGGCAGGATTACTGGTCGCGGCGGATGCCTGAAGATATGATGAAAAGCAACCTCAGGGTACTGGCTTCCCGGGGTGTTTCGCGTTATTTGCCGGAGCAGGAAGCTGCAAAGGAAGACACACAGGCGGTATCCAGACCAGCGGACAAACAAATCACCGATGGATATGTTGAAAGACTTAAAGGCCACTCGGTAGTGTTTTACTGCACACACAGTGCTGAAACTTATGTACCCGACAGCGGCAAGGCGCGGCTTGACGGCAAACATGGACTGGTCGGCGAAGTGGCCGGCCGCATGGCTGATGATCTGACAAGATACGGTCTCCAGACTGAGTATATTGACACCCTGCATGACAGTCCCGATTACAATATGAGTTATACCAGGTCACGAGAGACTGTTAAATCAGTTGTTGAATCCCGCCAGGACCTGCTGGCTTTGTTTGACATCCATCGCGATAGTATACCCGGTCAGGAAGACGGCGAAACTATTAACATCAATGGCAGGCCCAGCGCCCGAATCCTCATAATCGTCGGCACTGATGAGAGAAAGCCTCATCCTCACTGGCGCGAGAACCGGGCCTTTGCCGAAGAATTGTGCAAAGCCGGGGAAGAGATGTATCCGGGATTGCTCAAGGGCATCAAGACCAAAGCAGGTACTTACAATCAGGAGTTTTTTCCGCATGCTTTATTATTGGAATTTGGCAGTGATCGAAACACCCAGGAGGAGGCAGACTATGCTGCCGAGTTGTTCAACGATATATTGGTGAAAGTCCTGGGGGAGGAAACAGAATAATGAGATTTTCTCACGTTGTCATAATAATCGGGGTGTTTTTGCTGGTCGCCATAGGACTCAATATCAGCAACCAGGGGATCAATGATCTCACCCTGGAGAAGCAGGGAGCTATACTGGCATTAGGATTTGAAGAGGGCAATGTCGATATGCAGATATTGGGCCGAACTTATACCTGTCAGCGGGACAGGCTGTCAAATATGACCGGAGAGATCATCCGGCAGGTGTCTGATGGCCGACGCGAGGCGCAAGCCTATTTAGATCATTACCATAAGATTTTCGATGCTATAGTCAATTCTGACCGGTAATAAACTACAGGAATGAACCTGCTCGTTGATGGTTGGGGAAGCCCCCGTCTCTTGACGAGCCTTTTTTACATGGTCATTAATTGAACCTGGATGATTAATAAGGTATAATTTCAGGGCGGAAACTTCATTTATGCTTCTTTAGCAGGTATCGATGTTGACGCTGTGGCTAATCACTTCCTAGGAGGGGCTATTTCCTTGCAGGAAAAGATACGGAATTTCAGTATAATCGCTCATATAGATCACGGAAAGTCTACTCTGGCCGACCGTCTGCTGGAGATGACCGGAGCGCTGTCCCAGCGCGAGATGCGCGAACAGTTCCTGGACAAGATGGACCTGGAACGTGAAAAGGGCATTACCATCAAACTGCAGCCTGTGCGCCTGAAATATCAGGCCCGCGATGGCCAGGAGTACATACTGAACCTGATAGACACTCCCGGTCATGTTGACTTCTCGTATGAGGTATCCCGCAGCCTGGCTGCCTGCGAGGGCGCATTGCTGGTGGTGGATGCTTCCCAGGGCATTGAAGCGCAGACCCTGGCCAATGTCTATATGGCTATGGATCTTAATTTGGAGATCATCGGAGCGGTGAACAAGATCGATCTGCCCGGGGCCGAGCCCGAGGTAGTCATGCAGGAGATGGAAAACGTGCTCGGTCTGGATCAGACCGAGGTACTCCCTATTTCGGCCAAACTGGGCACCGGAGTAATAGACCTTATGGAAGCCATCGTGGAACGCATTCCTCCTCCGCAGGGAGATGAAGGAGCCCCTTTGCAGGCCTTGATCTTTGACTCCTATTTCGATTCATACAAAGGGGCTATTTCCTATATACGCGTGGTCTCCGGCCAGGTGCGTAAGGGTGACGTCATCCGCATGATGTACAGCGGTAAGGAATATGAAGTCACCGAGATCGGGGTAGTTTCCCCGTACATGACCGAGGTGCCAGTCCTCAAGGCCGGCGAGGTAGGTTATCTGGTGGCCGGGATCAAAAACGTCAAGGACACCCGGGTCGGTGATACCATCACCGGCGCCAATCGCCCTGCCGATAAACCACTGCCGGGTTATCAGGAAGTAAAGCCCATGGTCTACTGCGGCATATATCCCCTGGAAAACAGTGACTTTGAAAGATTGCGGGATGCTTTGGATAAGCTGAAACTGAATGATGCCTCACTGTTCTATGAACCGGAGACTTCCGATGCGTTGGGCTTTGGCTTTCGCTGCGGCTTCCTGGGGCTGCTGCATTTGGAGATTGTCAGGGAGCGGCTGGAACGGGAGTACGATCTCAGTCTGCTGGCCACTGCCCCCAGTGTTGTCTACAAGTTCGCACTGACCGACGGCAGTGAAATGTATATATCCAATCCCACTCACTGGCCGGCTCCGCAAAAGGTACAGGATATCATGGAACCTTATGTGAAAGCATCTATTATGGTGCCGCACGATTATATTGGGGGCATCATGGAACTATGCCAGGAGAAACGCGGCGAATTCGTTACCATGGAATATCTGACTCCTCACCGGGTCCTGATGACCTATAAACTGCCACTGGCCGAGATCCTGTATGATTTTTTCGATTCTCTTAAATCGCGTACCCGGGGTTATGCTTCGCTTGATTATGAAGTTACCGGTTTCGAAGTTTCTGATCTGGTCAAGGTGGATATAATGCTTAACGGTGAAGCCGTGGATGCCTTAAGCTTTATCGTCCATGAAGATAAGGCCTATTACCGGGCCCGGGCCATCGCCGAGAGGCTCCGGCGCATCATTCCCCGACAGATGTATGAGGTGATCATTCAGGCCTCTATCGGCAGTAAGATAATCGCCCGCGAGAACATCAAGGCCATGCGCAAGGATGTATTGGCCAAATGCTACGGCGGCGATATCACCCGTAAAAAGAAGCTGCTGGAAAAGCAAAAAGAGGGCAAGAAGCGCATGAAACAGATTGGCCATATCGAAGTACCCAAGGATGCCTTCTTAAAAGTTATGAACATTGAAGAAGACTGATTAAACCCTACGGTGACAATGGAATTTCAATCGTTGATGCGAAATGCAGGGGCAGATACATATCCGCCCCTACATCCATCAGCAGATGTCTCGACCTTCCTTCGCTCTTGTCATCGCTTTTTAGAACCTGATGTCTATCTATTTTTAAAGGGGTGAACCAGATTGTCTCCGGGACCTGCTTCGCCATTCCCGCAATGTATATATATCCACATCCCCTTCTGCCTCAAGAAGTGCGGTTACTGTGATTTTTACTCAGTTCCCGGAGCTGCGGCGGATATCCTGAAAAAGTATACCGCTGCCCTGCTAAATGAGATAGACCTACAGGCGGCCGAATTTCCTCTCACTCCCATCCGGAGCATCTATTTCGGCGGGGGGACTCCCAGCTTGCTCGCCGGCAGGCAGATAACCAGGATAATGGAACGAATCAACACAAGGTTCAGAGTCGATCACGGAGCCGAGATAACCCTGGAGGCCAATCCTGCTACCCTGGATCGGGGCAAACTCCAGGATATCCTGGAATCCGGGGTCAACCGGCTTTCCCTGGGCGTACAGAGCTTTTCTGATGATGAGTTGCGGATGCTGGGTCGAGTCCATAACAGCTATGATGTTTTCAGAACTATCGAGATTGTAGAGGACCTGGGGCTGAAAAACTATAATATTGATTTAATTTATGGTCTGCCGGGGCAGTCTATAAAAGGGTGGCTGAATAATCTTGCCCAGGCAGTGAGCTGTCGACCCAGCCATATATCCATGTATCTGCTGCAACTGGATCCCTGCACTCCCATGGGGCGGGAAGCTACCGCCGGAAGGTTGATCCTGCCCGACGATGAGTGTGAAGCCCAGATGTATTATACAGGCATCGATTACCTGAACGGCCAGGGATATCGTCAGTATGAGATATCCAATCTTTGTATCCCCGGAGCGGAATGCCTGCACAATATGTTTTACTGGCAGTCTGCACCTTACCTGGGTCTTGGCGCGGGAGCCGTAAGCTTTAGGGGAAGTCGCCGCTGGCGCAATCTAGCAGACCTGGAGGCCTACATTGAAAGATTGGCAGGCAGCCAGGCCCCTCCGGCGGAGGAACTGGAGAACATGGACGAGTCGGGTCTGGTGACTGATGCTGTGATCCTGGGGCTCAGGACCGTGGCAGGGATCGATCTGGCGTCTTTTCAGACACGTTTTGGGGTGGAACTCACCAGCCATTATAAGCAGGCGATCAATCTTTGCCGGGAACGGGGACTGCTTGAACTCGAGCATGGACGGCTTTTTTTGACCAAAGCGGGATATTTTCTTTCCAATGAGGTTTTATGCCGATTTATGGCTTGAATGTATCCTTGACAAAGAATCTTACAGGTGATATTTTTTTGTTAAACAGTAGTTAGCACTCATCAGGGTCGAGTGCTAACAGACGGGTGATAGAATGAATCTTGATGAGAGGAAAAAAAAGATTCTTGAATCCATAATCAAGGATTATGTTGAGACTGCAGAGCCGGTTGGCTCGCGTGCGGTCGTAAAAAAACATGATCTCAAGATAAGCCCGGCTACGGTCAGAAATGAGATGGCTGATCTGGAGGAGATGGGTTTTCTTGAGCAGCCTCATACCTCAGCTGGACGGATACCTTCAGAGCAGGGTTTCCGTTATTTTGTTGACTGGATGATGGAAAAGGAACACCTGTCGGATACTGAGATGGAGACGTTTCAAAAGGTACTGACCGAAAACAATCAGGAATGGCACGAGATCGCTCAATCTATTGGCGATTTTCTGGCACAGACTACCAGCTATACTTCTTTCGTTATCGTTCCGGCCATTACTCTGTCGGATTTCAAATACATTCAACTGGTACCCGTCGATGCCAACCGGGCGCTGGTACTTATGGTGACAGAGCCCGGGGCGATCATGCACCGCAAGATCGAGGTGCCCGACCAGATGTCCTCCGATGATTTTGATCAGTTGAGCAAAAGCTTCACCCGGGCGCTGAGCGGGAAAAAGCCTGGCGAGATAAGGCGCAGTGACCTATCCCTTCTGCGGGACCGTTTAAGGCAGAAAAAGCAGATCATTGACCGGGTCCTGGATGCCATCGACAGCCTCCTGGATAACTCGACAGGGGAAAAAGTCGTGGTTAGCGGAGCACTCAATATCCTGAATGAACCTGAATTCAAGGATATAGAAAAGATAAAGCGGGTATTAGCCATTTTGGAAGAGGATGATCGCCTGCGCCATATCATTCCTGATAAGATCAGCGAAGATGTGGATATCCGGATCGGCAGGGAGAATCAAGCGGATGACATCAAAGAGATGAGCTTGGTATTTGCCGGGTATAAGACTCTGGGCGAAATGGGGAAAATAGGACTCATAGGTCCGGTCCGCATGGAGTACTGGAAGGCTGCCGGATCGGTCGAATCAGTGCGCACTATCGTAGAAGATGTTATCAAACGATTTTAACCTGTGTTTTAAAGCCGGCCGCACTATGATCGGGCGGCTTTGCCCATTCACTGGACGATATGTTTAATAAAATGGGGTCAAAAACCCTGGATAAATTAAGAATCAATATTATGTCCCATCGATATCCTTGATTAGAGGTGATAAACAAATGGACAAAAATGATACCGCCAACCCCGGTAACGGATACATAGAAGAGGGGTTAAATGAAGTTGCCGCTGAACAACCGGAGGCGGTCGAGGTCGATGAATCGACTCAACTAAAACAGGAACTGGAATTGCAGAAGGAAGAAACCAGGAAAAATTACGAGCAGTATCTGCGGGTCCTGGCTGATGCAGATAATACTCGCAAGCGGATGCAGCGGGATAAAGAAGAATATATGAAATTCTCAACACTTCCCCTGATCAAAAAACTTCTGCCAGTGGTGGATGACCTGGAGAGAGCTATTCAGGCGGCGGGTACCAGCCAGGATTATGAGGTCCTCAGCAAAGGGGTAGAGATGATCAACCGTCGTTTGCAGGATATTATCCGTGAGCAGGACGTACTGGTTATCGAGACCGAAGGGCAGACTTTTGATCCTCAGTTCCATCAGGCCCTGGTGGTGGAAGAGAGCCGGGAGCATGAGGAAAATACGATCCTGGAGGAGATGCAGAAGGGTTACACCATGCACGGCCGGGTCATCAGGCCCAGCCTGGTCAAGGTCAGCAGTAAATAGATGTCAATGAAATTTTCGATAAATCTTGGAGGTGTTATTACAAATGGGTAAGGTTGTAGGGATCGATTTAGGAACTACCAATTCAGTAATAGCTGTAATGGAGGGTAGCGAGGCGGTTGTCATCCCCAATGCAGAAGGTGAACGCATAACTCCTTCGGTCGTTGGCTTTTCCAAGACCAATGAACGTCTGGTGGGTCGGGTCGCCAAGCGGCAGGCTATCACCAATCCGGAACGGACCGTGGTGTCCATCAAAAGGAAAATGGGTACGGATTATCGTGTAAATATCGACGATAAGAAATATACGCCGCAGGAGATATCGGCGATGATCCTCCAAAAAATGAAGACTGATGCCGAAGCTTATCTGGGAGAAAAAATCACCCAGGCAGTAATTACAGTTCCAGCTTATTTCACGGATTCTCAGCGGCAGGCTACCAAGGATGCCGGTAAGATCGCCGGTATGGAAGTACTGCGCATAATAAATGAGCCCACGGCGGCAGCTCTGGCCTACGGCCTTGATAAACAGGAGAACCAGACCATCCTGGTATTCGATCTGGGCGGCGGGACCTTCGACGTTTCCATCCTGGAAATAGGAGACGGGGTTTTCGAGGTCAAGGCTACCAGCGGCAACAATCGCCTTGGCGGCGATGATTTCGATGACAAGATCATCGACTGGCTGGTAGAGGAATTCAAGAAGGAGCAGGGTGTTGATCTTAAAGGCGACAAGATGGCCATGCACCGCCTGAAGGAAGCGGCAGAAAAGGCCAAGCATGAGTTATCAGGTGTTTTGACCACTGATATAAACATACCATATATAACAGCAACCGCCGAAGGACCTCTCCATTTGGAGAAGACCCTGACCCGGGCCAAATTCAATGACATGACCGCTGATTTGGTGGAAAAGACCATGGGACCCACCCGTCAGGCTATGAAGGACTCCGGACTAAGACCGGAACAGATCGACAAGGTGCTGCTGGTGGGCGGATCTACCCGCATTCCGGCAGTTCAGGATGCTATTCGCAACTTTATCGGCAAGGAGCCCTTCAAGGGCATCAATCCGGATGAGGTCGTAGCAGTCGGTGCTGCGATCCAGGCCGGGGTCCTGTCCGGTGAGGTCACTGATGTGGTGCTCTTAGACGTCACACCGTTGTCCCTGGGCATCGAAACCCTGGGCGGCGTTTTTACCCGTATCATCGAACGTAATACTACGATACCGGTAGGCAAAAGCCAGGTTTTTACTACGGCAGCCGATAACCAGACTTCGGTAGATATCCATGTACTGCAGGGCGAACGCAAACTGGCCGGTAATAATGTGACCATGGGCCGTTTTCAGCTTACCGGGATTCCGCCGGCTCCGCGCAATGTCCCGCAGATAGAGGTGAAATTCGATATCGACGTCAACGGCATAGTCCATGTAACAGCCAAGGACCTGGCTACCCAGAAGGAACAGAGGATCACCATCACTTCATCCAGCGGACTCAGTGACGATGAAATAAAACGGATGGTGGATGATGCTGAGCGGTACGCCGAGGAAGATGAAACCCGGCTCAAAGATATCGAGATCAGGAATAACGGCGACAGTATGGTCTACCAGGCGGAAAAGACCCTGAAGGAATTTGGGGATAACATAGACGCCGAGGACAAGGCGAAGATCGAAGCTGCCAAAGCGGAACTCAGCGAAGCATTGGCCGGAAATGACATGGCACTTATCGAAACCAAGACCGAAGCCCTGACCGAGGCCATCTATGCAGTTAGCGCCAAGATGTATGAAAACGCCAATCCGGGAACAACAGGTGATGACAATACTTTTGATGCTGACTACAACATCCCTGATGATGACAAATAATTGATATTAAGATTTTGGCGGTTCTCCCGTACCTGATTAAGGGGTGTCGGGAGAGCCGTCTTATTCAATTTGGTATTATGTTATAATGAAACCTGATCATACCTGCAACCAGGAAGGTGAGGAGTTATGTCCACTAAACGCGATTACTACGAGTTGCTGGGGGTTTCCCGCGACGCGACGCCCGAGGAGATCAAGTCAGCCTATCGTAAAATGGCCCGCAAATACCATCCCGATGTTAATCGGGAAGATGAAAACGCCTCGGAGAAGTTCAAGGAAATAAATGACGCCTATGAGGTACTGAGCGATCCGCAGAAGAGATCGGCTTATGACGCTTACGGCCATGATGCCTTTGACCCCACCAAGAATGCAGGCGGATTTGGCGGTTTCGGTGAAGGCATGGGCGGTTTCGGCGACATCTTCGATCTGCTGTTCGGCGGCGGGGGGGGCGGACGCCGTACCAGGAGCGGTCCCCAGCGGGGAGCAGACCGTGAGTTGCGCATGGAGATCAATTTTGAGGATGCTGTCTTCGGCCTGCAGAAGGATATCGAGGTCTCCCGGGTGGAACAGTGTGAACATTGTCATGGCAATGGTGCCGAACCGGGCACTCCAATAAAAACCTGTACCACCTGCCAGGGCAGCGGGCAGGCAAGGACGGTTCAGAGTACGCCTTTCGGAAGATTTGAGACTGTTCGCCCGTGCACCAAGTGCGGCGGCGAGGGCAAAACCATAGAAAAACCCTGTTCTGAGTGCAAGGGCACCGGCAAGACCAGAAAGAACCGCCGTATAGAGGTGCGTATACCGGCAGGGATCGACAGCGGTTCGCGTCTGCGGATACAGGGCGAGGGTGAACAAGGGATCAAGGGCGGCCCTTCGGGAGATCTTTTTATCAGTATCGGCGTAAAGCCGCATGCTACTTTCAAACGCGATGGCTATACCCTGATCACCACGGTGGATATCGATTTTATTCAGGCAGCCCTGGGCAGTGAGGTTGAGATAGCTTTACTGGGAGGAGCCAGCCATAAGCTGACCATACCCGAAGGAACCCAGCCCGGCGATGTGATCACCGTCAAAGGCAAGGGGATACCCTACCTGCACAGCCACCGCCAGGGGGATCTGAAGGTAATAATCAGGGTGACCATACCCAAGAAACTGACCAAGAAGCAGAAGGAATTGCTGCAGGCCTTTAAGGATGATGAAAAACCCCATAAAAAAGAAAAAGGCCTGATCGATAAGATGAAAGATGCAATGGGATAGGAGTGCCAGCAGTGAATTGGAAAGAGATAAGCGTATTGACTGAAGGAGTTTGTGTCGAAGCGATCGCCGGGATATTTCACCGTCTGGGATCCGGGGGGGTAGTGATCGAAGATCCTCAGGGGGCCCGCAAATATATCAACAAAGAACCGTGGGCGGCCGATTCAGTTTCCCCGGATTTTCTGGATCATAACTTTGTGGTAGTAAAAGCTTATTTTCACGAGGATAGTGAGGTCTTAGACGAGGTCTACTCCTGCCTTGACGTGGTCCGGGAGAATTTCGGGATGGAATGCAAAGTCTACATCGACGAGGTCCGCGATGAGGATTGGGAGCAGAACTGGAAGAAGTACTATCACACCTTTAAAGTGGGCGAGCGCCTGGTGATCAAACCTTCCTGGGAGGAATACCAGGCTGATCACGGTGAAGTCATCATAGAACTTGATCCGGGCATGGCTTTCGGTACCGGCATCCATGCCTCCACCCGCTTCTGCCTGAAGTTTATCGATAAGTACATAAAGGGCGGAGAGACCATTATTGATGCCGGCTGCGGGTCCGGGATCCTGTCTATCGGCGCTGTGAAGCTGGGGGCCAAATCGGTTTTTGGTATGGATGTGGATCCGGTGGCTATCATAGTTGCCCGTGAGAATATAGAACTTAACGGCCTGCATGATCGGATCGAGGTCCGGGAAGGCGACATTGTTGAGAACCTAAAGGGGCGTCAGGCCGATATGATCCTCGCAAATATAACGGCCGAATTGGTCAATATGGTTATCCCCGAGGCTGCCCCGGTCCTTCCTTCTGGTGGTTATTTGTTCGGTTCCGGAATCGTCGACAGCCGCTGGCCGGGAGTGCAGCAACAATTGGGGAAATACGGCTTCGAAATCGTCGAGGTATTGACCGATATCGATTGGGTCGGAGTGGCCGCAAGAAAGAAGTAGTGGAACGAGGAACTAATTAAACACAGATGTACACAGATTAGACAGATATTCTAAAGGATATTCTCTAAAAAATCGTTTACTGATAATTGTCCCCGAGTACAGAATCATAACTGAGCTAAAATCAGTGTGCATCTCTTGCGAAGGTATCTGTGTGTATCTGTGGTGAATCGTAACTCCAAGGAGGTGTGCTTGTGCACCGCTTTTTTGTTTCTGCAGAGAATATCAACGGCGCCCGGGTAGTTTTTGACCCCGGGGAGGCCCGGCATATCGAAAGGGTCCTGCGTCTGGGGGCGGGGGATATAGTGGCGGTCTTTGACGGCAGCGGATATGAGTATCAGGTTTGTTTGAATTACCACAGCGGCGACCGTCTGACTGGTGAAGTCACCGAAAAGACATGTCCGGACCGGGAGACGGCAACCAGTCTCTGCCTGGTCCAGGGCTTGGGCAAGGGCGACAAGATGGATACTATCATCCAGAAGGCCGTCGAGATCGGTGTTAAAGCTATATATCCCCTGGCCTGCGAACGTAGTGTGGTACGGTTGGAAGGAGATAAGGCTGCCAAACGGGTGGAACGCTGGCAGGAGATAGCTGTCGAGGCCTGCAAGCAGTGCCGCCGCAATGTGATACCGGAGATCAAACCTGTAACCGATGTTACCGGGATCTGTAAAGAGATCGACGGGAAGATATCTATGATGCTATATGAGAATGAAGAGGACTGCCGGGTCTCGGCTTATCTGAAGGAAAAGCGGGCGGATTTGGCCGGCCAGGAAATATTTCTACTGGTAGGGCCGGAAGGGGGCTTCAGCTCGGCCGAGGTGGAGAGAGCACGGCAACAGGGCTGTACTACACTCACATTGGGTCCGCGCATACTGCGGACGGAAACGGCGGGGATAGTAGCCGCCAGTATTATCCTCTATGAACTTGGGGATTTAGGTTAAACAAAATCATATTAGGGATACAAAGGGACAGGCTCTCTAAGAAAGCCTGTCCCTTTGTATCCTCTTTGGTATCCCTTTTTTATGTTCAAATATGCCAGGCTTTGGCATATTATCATGCTATTATTATAGATAGGTGATGTAGATGCAGATCAACCGTTTGTTCGAAATCGTGTATATTCTGCTCGATAAAAAGAGGGTAACTGCCAAGGAATTCGCCGAGTATTTCGGGGTGTCCGTGAGAACGATCCATCGGGATATCGATACCTTATCAGCGGCAGGCATACCGATTTATACCAGTAAAGGCCGAGGCGGCGGGATCAGGTTGCTTGATGATTATGTACTGAACAAATCAGTTCTTTCCGAACAGGAGCAGAATGGGATCCTGATGAGTTTGCAGAGCCTCAGTGCCGTTAAATATCCTGATCTTGAGCCTGTGTTCAATAAGTTGAGTATTCTTTTCAATAAGACACAAAGCAATTGGATCGAGGTTGATTTTTCCCATTGGGGAAGTGAGGGCAGTGAACGAGCAAAATTCGATATACTCAGAAACGCTATTATCAATAACAGGGTCATTTCTTTCGATTATTTTTCTTCTTATGGAGAAAGGACCTCCCGCATGGTCGAGCCCTTAAAGCTGGTTTTCAAAGGACAAGCCTGGTATATCTACAGCTTTTGCCGGGTAAAGCATGATTTTAGACTATTCAAGATCAAACGTATAAGAAATCTGGCTGTGAATGATGAGACTTTTTTTAAAGTCGTGCCCGACGATATATGGGCTGGCAATGATGACTCCTGCCTGGATCGCATGGTCAGATTGGTTTTGAAGGTAGATGAGGATATGGCATACCGGGTATATGACGAGTTTTACGAGGAACAGATATTTCAGAATTCCGATGGAACCTTCAACGTGACCATTACGCTGCCAGAGGATAACTGGATGTATGGGTATATCTTATCCTTTGGCGGCAGTTTGGAGGTGCTGGAACCCATCCATATCCGAAAAGCGGTCGCCAGTAGGCTGCAGGAGCATCTGAAAAAATATACTTAGAATATGACACGCTGTTGGCATATTAACTTTTGTATATTAAATCCAGGAAAGACAAGATAGAGACATAAATAAAGGGGGCGATAGGAATTATGATGTCTGTACCGGAAACCCGGGACCTGACAGAACTGATGGGCCTTGACGCATTTAAGGTATGGTGCGAAATCGAAGGCTTTATCAAGGCCAATTACCGGGCAGAGACCTTCTGGGATGTAGGCAGAAAAGCTGGAGTCTACGAATATAAATTCAGGCAGGGCAGCAAAACCCTTTGTGCTTTCTATGCCAGAGAACACAGTTTTGGGTTTATGGTTATTTTCGGCAAAGCGGAACGAGAAAAGTTCGAAAAAGCTCGGGGACAGTTCTCTGCTTACATACAAGACGTTTACGACAATACCCACCAGTATCATGATGGGAAATGGCTGATGGTTGATGTGGTTGATGACGTTCATTTGGAGGAATTGAAAGACCTTATCGTTATTAAGAAAACTCCAGTTAAACGGAATAAGGATATAGAAAAAAGGAGGGCAACAAATGTTTTATGATCTAAAACTAGAAGAACAAAAGCAGCAGCCGGTGCTGTCGGTCAGGGTCAGAACCACCATTGAGGAACTGCCCAATATGATCGGAAAAAACTACGGAGCGATCATGGCATATATGAGTGAACTGGGTGAACAGCCGATCAGCGCTCCGTATACTGCCTACTATACCCTCGACATGCAGGACATGGATGTCGAGATGGGCTTTCCGGTAGCCGCCCGGCTTCCCGGCAAAGACGAGATACAGGCGGGCAGTTTACCCGAAGGGAAATCCGTATCCTGCATGTACCAGGGAGCTTATTCTGAAATGGAGGAGCCGTATAAAGAGATCATGCAGTGGATTGCAGACCATGGTTATGAACCTACCGGCGTCTATTACGAGTATTACTTTAATTCGCCTGCCGAAGTCCCGGAAAGCGAACTCCTGACCAAGATAGTCATACCTCTGAAATAGTCTGCCGAATGATACGGGGAAGATAGGTCTTCTATATCATTTGAGCAAGTAAAAAAGGTACCGGCGGTGTAAGCCGGTACCTTTGACTATTAGACATCTCTATTTAGAGTCGATGATCACGCTGCGGGTATTGCTGTCCCACTTTACCGTAGCCCCTAATGATTCGCTGACAAAGCGGGCGGGGACCATGGTACTGCCCTGAACTATGGTAGCTGGAACATCCAGGGTCACCGGCTGACCGTTCCGGGTGGCTTGTGTTTGACCGACCGGCAGCTCTATCACCACCCCATTTTTAGTGGCGGTTACAGTCCGGGTGGCATTGTCCCAACTAACCTGGGCCCCAAGGGATTCAAATATGGCTCTGAGCGGGACCAGGGTTCTTCCCTGAACAACCACCGGAGCTACGTTGAAGTTTAGCTGCTGACCATTTACGAATACCTGCGCCGAGGTAGCTGGGGCGGAAGTGGTTATGACTGGAGCAGTTGGCGTAGTTGGCGTCGTAACGGGAGTCGGGGCTGTTGTCCCGTTAAGTATGGCCAGGACCTGGGTTTTAACAAAGTTATGCATCTGGTCATTGATCACAGCAGCTTGTTTCTGATACATTGCATCGTTGGCCGAATTTATGCGTTCCTGGAAGACCGTTACGTGTTCAGCCGCAACTTCATCGATCATGGATTCGATTTGTGAGCGGATCCCCAGTTGATCAACCTGTGGAGGAAGAATACTCTTGGCATAGGTGGTAGCATAATCGGTACAGGTTTTGTTCATAGGTTCAACTATTGCCTTGATGGCGGACTTGGTGCTGGTCTCCATTCCGGCAACGACTTTGGCATCAATATTGACCGACACCTCATCGAAGATCACTTCCTGGATCGTGGTGCGGACCGCACCTTCAAATTGCGGACGCATGGTATCGATAAGCTTTTTTTGATCATCCGGCAAAGGCGCTTTCAGATCATTTATTAGGGTTTCAATATCGGCTTCTACTTGTTGCTGGGTCGGGGGAACTGTTTCCTTTAACTGAGCCGCGACCAGCTTCTGAATTTCTGGAAGGAGAGCGTTTAGCTCGGTCTGCACTATAGTTTCCACCTGTGGCTTGATAGTCTCATAATCCTTCTGTTGCTCCTGGTCAGCCCGCTCCAGAGCCTTTTGTTTCAAGCCGGGCAAGGCATTGGTGATAGCAGTTTTGATCAGAGGGGTAGGGTCGCTCATTCCGTCCCAACCGGCCATAGCCGATCCGACGATGGCAGTGACCTCAGCCCCGATGGCCTGTGCTTGTTCTTCTACGTGGGTCTTTATCGAGGGCTGAATAACATCGATGGCTAACTGGTTGATCTGTGGAGCCATCTTCTCGCTAGTGGTTTTGCTGACCATGGCAGCCATTTGAGGGATCAAAGGATCCATGGCAGATGACATGTCGGTTTCGACCTTCTGCAAAATCGGATCCATGTTACTCTGGATGGCGCTCTCTAATTGTGCCTGCAGCGCCGGGTCGATCCCAGCCGGTATTTTATAAGTGGCGGCTGCCTGGACCGGAGTCGTCATGAAACAACCCGAAAAGAGGAGGCAGACGATAAGGAGGGTCATCCATGGGATCGATCTGTGATATTGCCGATAACGGATCGTGTTCAGTATCATCAATAGCTCTCCTTCGCGTAATTGATTTACCCTAATATTATCATCATATTTCCCCTTAAGGAAGTCCTGCCCAGCTCTGACCATGCTGGTAATCGAAGGTTGATACATGGCATATTTGCCGGAGATAAAGGTAAGGTATATTATTGCTATATAGATCAAACATACTTTGGTACAAAACCGGTCAAGTGAAGGGTGAAGAAATGAAAACCGTAGCGGTTTATACACTGGGCTGCAAGGTCAACCAGGTGGAGAGTGAAGCGATCATCGAGGATTTTCTAAATCGGGGATATCAGTTGGTCCACTCTGATGAACCAGCGGATATATATATTGTAAACACCTGTACGGTGACCCATGTCAGTGACCGCAAATCGAGAGCGGTGATCAGAAGGGCAGTCAGGCGCCAACCTGATGCACTGGTGGTTGTTACCGGCTGTATGGCTCAGATGAGTCAGGATCCGCAGGAACTGCCCGCTGGCATCAGTCTGCTGGTAAGCAACCGGGATAAGGAACGGCTGGGGGAGATCGTGGAATCCTGGCTGGAAGGCGGCAGCAGACGAGCGGACATGTCCCTGCCCAAGGCTGAGGAAAAACTGAAACCAGTATTATATAGCAATATTCATGAGAGGACCCGTGCCTTTGTCAAGATTCAGGACGGCTGCCAGAGCTATTGCTCTTATTGCATAGTTCCGTTTGTCAGAGGCCCGGTACGCAGCAAGCTGCCCAATGATGTCATAAAAGAAGTACGGCAGTTGGTCGAGCTTGGTTACCAGGAAATTGTTTTTACGGGGATCCACTGCGGTTTATACGGCATGGATGTAGAAGGATGGGATCTGTCCCGCCTGCTGCGAAGTGTACTTGATAAGGTCCCGGGTAGTTATCGCATCAGGACAGGTTCGATCGAGCCTCTGGAAGTCACACCGGATCTTATCACTTTGCTGGCCGAGAGCAACCGGGTCTGTAATCATTTACATATCCCTCTGCAGAGCGGGAGTGACAGGATACTGAAATTGATGAGGCGCCGCTATGACAGGGACTATTACCGGAGCCTGCTAACGAATATTGCGGAAAAGATCCCCGATATCGGGATGGCTGCTGATATAATGGTGGGATTTCCTTCGGAAGACGAAGAGGACTTTGCCCAGACTTTTGAGTTGTTGAGTGGTCTGCCCCTGCTGGATCTGCACGTTTTCAAGTATTCTCCGCGCCCGGGTACCAAGGCTTATGAACTGGGCGATAATGTGGCGGCAGCTGTCAAACAGCAACGGAGTGAAAGACTGCTCGCTCTGGCGGCGGATAAGCACCGTAATTTCTGCAGGCGATTTATCGGCCGGGAATTAGAGGTCTTGACTGAAAGAAAAGCCAGAGATAACTACTACCTGGGTTTTACTGATAATTACATGGAGGTGGGCTTTAGTGATGCTATTGACCACCGCGGCCAGACAGTTAAAGTCAGTCTGAAAGAGTTTTTTGGTGACCGTCTCCAGGGAGATGTTTTGTAGACCAATAATATATTTTCGAAAATTATTTGGTAATGGTCCTGTAATTTGATAGAATATACAGGAGTATATAGGAGAGCCATAGAAGCATGAGGAGGTGAATGTTTTGAACCTTCCAGATTGTCTTTTTTGTAAAATAGCCAAAAAAGAGATACCGGCTAAAGTCGTATTCGAAGATGAGACCTTGATCGCGATCGAGGATATCAATCCGGTTGCTCCGGTACACGTTTTGATAATGCCCAAAGCACATATCGGTTCTTTGGCGGAAATAAGCATCAATGACGAAAGCCTGGCAGGCCATATTCAGGTGGTGGCGGCCAAATTGGCCGGGGAACTGCAACTAGCAGACCGGGGGTATCGTCTGGTCAACAATTGCGGTGAATGGGGCGGGCAAACGGTGATGCATCTTCACTACCATCTGCTCGGCGGACGTAATTTCGGTTGGCCTCCCGGCTAATCCTTGACGGTGACTACTAATAGATAGTACAATATAAAGGCATTTATTGCAGCCTGGTTGTCATGAGGGGAGGGATACGATGAGCGAAGTAAAAGTAGGGAAGAATGAATCCCTGGATAGCGCACTAAAGAGATTTAAACGCTCCTGCCAGAAGGCGGGTGTTATGCAGGATATTAGAAAACATGATCACTACGAAAAGCCCAGCATAAAGAAAAAGAAGAAATCAGAGGCCGCCCGCAAGAAGAAGAAATTCTAAGATGCGATTAAAGCCTGGTTAGAAGTTGAGTATAACCGGGCTTTTACTTATTAAGGTTTAACTTTAAACAGGTCTCGGGGAGGGAAGACCATGAGCTTTATGAACAGAGGAATGCAGAACCGCCGGCAGAAGGTTACGGTTTTGATCATAATCGGGATTGTCATCACATCTTTCCTGGTCAGCATTGTGACAATAGCCTTTTATTAAAATTAAACATAATATATTTTCTGATTGCCAAAAGCCCGGATATCCACTGATAATAATATTATGGAGCAACGGGCTTTTCCTGTCTCATCACCTTCTCATTAAAGTATTGTCTTACTTCAGATCATAATGTCATCAGAAAAGGGCGAATCATTGTTTCCCTGGTGAAAGCATACCATTGAGTATTCGTATTGCATTTCAAGATAGGTTTCTGATCTGACTTGAAGGGAGGGAAAATGTAATGAATGAAAATGGGAAAAACAATTCGCCGCTCATCATCGTAGCAGTGATCCTGGCACTTGGTCTGGTGTTGTCGGCTTATGTAGCGGGCAGCAGTCTGGTTAAGGCCAAGGAGGCTGCCAACAGTATCTCGATCACCGGCTCGGCCAAAAAGCAGATAAAATCGGACCTGGCTGTTTGGAAGGGGTCATTTTCCGCCAGCGCTCCGGAGATGACAGCAGCCTACGCCAGGCTGCAGGAGAGTCAGGACAAGGTAAGGAAATACCTTCAGGACAAGGGCATAGCTAACAAGGATATCGTATTTTCATCTATCAGCACTAATACCAGATATGTTATGCTGCCCAACGGTCAGACCAGTAATCAGGTGGAGAGTTATGAACTGTACCAGACGGTAGAGATAAAGAGCAAGAATGTGGACCAGATTACTCTTCTGTCGCGGGAAGCTACCGACCTGATCAATCAGGGGATAGAGTTCCAGTCCATGCCTCCGGAGTATTTCTACACCAAGATAGCCGATCTCAAGATCGAAATGCTGTCCCTGGCTACCAAGGATGCCATGAAGCGTGCCGAGCAGATCGCCTTGAATACCAATAGCCGGGTTGGGGCTCTGCGTTCAGCGCGCATGGGGGTTTTCCAGATCACGCCCCTTTATTCTAATGAGGTATCGGACTACGGTATAAATGATACAAGTTCTCTGGATAAAGAGATAACCGCTGTTATGACCTGCGAATTTCAAATAATCAAGTAACATATTTGTAAACAGTCTTTTAAGACCTGGGACCATGGGTACCGGGTCTTTTTGTTTTGCCCTCTTTGCAGCAGGGTTGGCGAGCCGGCCAAACCATTAGAATTCCATGCTGCCTACGGGCATATATATGTAGAAGCCAAACGGGAAGAAAAGAGCTTTATGGAGGCTGAAGTATGGACAAGAAACGAGAGGCAATAAAGGTTATGGCGGACTTCTTAGAGATACCCCGTGATCTTGTGCTTGATCTGCCTAAACTGACTGTCATAGGCCGTACCGAGATCCACCTGGAAAACCACCGCGGGATAATCGAATATAGTCTGAACCGGGTAAGGGTAAACCTCAGCCGGGGTTATCTGGAAGTGGAAGGGGATGCTTTCGAAATCAAGGCGTTACTGCCGGATGAAGTATACATCATCGGAGAGATCCGCTCGATAAAATATCTTGATTAGACCGGAGGACAGGTAATGGGCAGCAAGTTTTTCGATCAGATAGGGGGAACCATAAAGGTCACCTTGCGGGGGAAGAACCAGGAACGGGCTATTAATATGGCGAGTACCCGCGGAGTTTTTCTCTGGGATATCAAAAAAAGAGGGGATGACCTGGACCTGAAGGTGCGTACCAGTGGGTTTTCCGCCCTGAAGACGATAGCAGACGAGAACGATTTCGAGCTTGAGGTCAGGGGACGCCGTGGCCTGCCATTCTTTCGGACGCTTATCCGCCGCAGGATGGCGTTTATTGGCGGAGGGTTCCTTTTTATTATAGCCATGTATTTGCTTTCGTCATTTGTTTGGTCAGTTGATGTTGCAGGCAACAAAACTGTCCCCCGGGAAAGAATCATTGTTGCAGCTGCCCGGCATGGGGTATACCCGGGAGCAGCCAAATGGGGCTTCAGCCGCAGCGAAGTGGAACGTTCGCTCTTGCAGGATTTAGATGATATCTGCTATGTTCAGTTGGATCTTAAGGGGGTCAAAGCGCGGATCAATGTTGTGGAGAAGATCGTTCCCCTCCAGGATATCGATGGACCGAGCAATATTGTAGCCAAGAAGAATGGAATGGTAGAAACTATTTTGGTTTTAGATGGGCAGGCTCGCGTAAAGAATGGTGATGTGGTAGCTAAAGGAGACATTCTTATATCCGGGCTGGTCATACCACAGCCCAGTCCATTTGTAGACCCCGCAGAACAG
Organism: Deltaproteobacteria bacterium; assembly: GCA_050258735.1. Classification (GTDB taxonomy): domain Bacteria; phylum Bacillota; class Syntrophomonadia; order Syntrophomonadales; family Syntrophomonadaceae; genus Syntrophomonas_A. The sequence goes on from JBLMZJ010000082.1 coordinate 34,807, forward strand.
GTGGAGATGGAGCCCAGTTTGGTCAAGGCACGAGGTGAGGTCAAGGCCCGAGTATGGTATCAGGGTTACGGGGAATGCCCTCTGAAGCA
>JBLMZJ010000083.1:0-10239 GCA_050258735.1 Deltaproteobacteria bacterium
TACTAACTTCGGTCCTCAGATTATGAACCGTGTTATCGAAGTTTACCTCAGCCTTCTGGCCGCCATATTGTACGGTTATAACAGCTTTGCCGGCAGATTTGCAAACGATGAAACCATTATATACAGTGGCAATTTCATTATTACTCGATTCCCAATTAACTGGTTCTTTAACCCATTCAGCCGGCTCTGTAACATCGATCTCCTTACCATCCGCATATTTTGCATAGGCGCGTACCTGATGGCCCTCGCCGATCTGATAGACAACCAAGGCAACATCAGTACGTAAACTATGTACAGTATTGTCAAAGGTTATTTCAGCCTTTTGGCCGTCATATTGCGCTGTTATTACAGTCTTGCCGGTTGATTGACCGACTATGAACCCTTTATAAACAGTGGCGATATCAGTATTGCCCGATTGCCACTCGGCTTTTTCTGTAACATCGACCTTTGAACCATCTTGATTCTTCGCATATAAGGATACCTGGTGACCCTCACCAGGTATATAAGCCACTAAATTATCGCTGGTATTCAAACTTGTGGAACTAGCGGAGACCGTGTAGTTCACCGTGGGAGAGGTGGTATTTTGCGGTGCAGTTTCCCGGCTGTAAATAGATACTATACTGGCGGCAGCATCCCAGCCTACCTGGAACCCCAGCCCCTGAGCCACAAATCGGGCAGGCAGCATTGTTCTGTTATTGCATATTTCAGGAGCAGCGTCCATGGTACTTGCCCGGCCATTGACCATGATAGTGGTGCTGCCAATGGTCAATTGAACAACGTTGGAACCTTTCTTCATGGTAACCTGCCGGGTTGCAGGATCATATTTGATGTCAGCATCAGATAACCCCATAGCGTAGCCCAGGAAGCGCACTGGCACATAGGCACGGCCTTGGTTTATGTAGGGAGCAGTATCCATAACCTTGTCGACACCATTGACCTGGTAAATCATCGATCCCACCTTAAGCGAGGCGTTTCCGCAGGAAACATCATCGGCAGCAGAAGTTATGTTTATATTTACACTAAAGAACACCAACATAACAAATAAATATAACACCAACCTTTTAAAATTCACCTTTAGTCCCCCTTCAATATTTGCCTTTACTAAGGTTAAAAATTAGTATTGTATCCCATTTCTATATTCTTACTACTTTCTGTAATCCCTGTCTACAGTCAACATATATACTAATAACCCAGGCCATTGATGGCCTGGGCCTTGCTCCACATGATGGAGGCAGAGGGACGAACCCCATTTCGAAAGAATTCGCATTCCCTGCAAAAAATGCATCCCTTCCGATATGATTATCATATCGTATGTTTAAGCAGAGACATAATTACTGGATTTCGCTCCTCCATAATGCTTTCCAAACGGCCCTGGATCCCCGCCCGGGATGATTGGGCCTGGGATAGGGCAGGGGTAAAGATATAGAATTTGTTCTTATCGATACCGGAGAATATTGTTTCTGCCACATCCTCGGGCTCAGGGGCGGTTTCTACCTGCTGGTGGAAGTGCCCTATTACTGCTTCTTCCACCGGGTTGACCGCGGCTGTTCTGGCAAAGCACTGCATCTTCGGGGGGCGATTTATCTCGGATGCCATGATATCAGTCCTGACGAAGGCCGGCGACACCACAGATACTCGGACCTTTGAGTCAAGGAGTGCCAGCTCATGATACAGGGATTCGGTAAGAGAAACCACGGCATGTTTGGTCATACGATATATGCCGACTCCGGGTCCGGATAAAAAGCCGGCTGTGCCCGCAATGTTCACCACCCGGCCGGCCTCGCCGCTCTCCAGCATACGGGGTACAAAGGCGCGAATACTGTGGACGACTCCCCAGAGGTTCACTCCCATGATCCATTCCCAATCTCTCAGCATGGCATCGAGTATAGAGACTTCGCCTAGTACCCCCGCGTTATTAAAGAGCAGGTGTACTGCACCAAAACGTTCAAAAGCCAGGTAAGCTAACCGTTCCATGTCATCGACCTCGGCCACATCGGCGGCGAGTGTCAGCACCTCCAGGCCTGAACTGGAGAGTTCCTGGCCAATTTCATGCAGACGGGGACTATTGATATCAGCCAGCACCAGGTTCATGCCCCGCGACGCACAGGCCCGGGCGATCCCCCGCCCCAGACCGCTGGCTGCACCGGTTATCACGGCAGTCTTTCCTTTATAATCCATAATGCCTGTTCCCCTAACTCAATCCCGCTTTCAACCAGTTTAAACCCTGCCCTTGGGGCAGGGTCAATAATTGACCGGGACAGATGATCTGTCTTTACTTAAGACCAATGCCAGCAACAAAAAATGACATCAATCTATTTCTATCTTGTCGCCAAACTTTCTGTCTTAGCTTTTACCTGGTAAACAAGACAAGCCATATGTTTACTTTTTAGCCATGTAGAAGATGCTCTCATCAAAGGAGTTTTTAAATGGCTTCAGGGGACCTAGTTCTTTGCCGCACTGAGAGCAGGCCACAGCGAACCAGGTATATTCCGATCCGCAATCCGGGCATTTCCATTGTTCTTCCTGCTCTTTAAGAAAGACCTCTATGCCCTTGCTCTGAATAGTCTCCATATTGATTCCTATAGTAGTTAGATGGGGAAGCTTTTCCGCCATGATTTGCGATATCTCGGTATTGCTGTACATAGCACAAGGAAACTCCGGGCAGATCAGGCAGCGTTCCACTCCTTTTTCTCTGGCACAGGTCCTCATGGCACAGGTGGCACAACCTCCAAATTCGGCGCAGCCTTCAAATACTACATCCGATTTGCAGCCATGGCATTTCAGCTCTGCGCCGGATTTGATCCAGAACTCGGCGAAGGGGTCCTTGATCCCAGTCTGATAAGCCTTCATGATCGAACACGCTCCACAGTACATACCACAATAGGACTCATAATTGTAATCGCCCATGATAACACTCCTCTCTTTTATAAACGTATAAAGCCTTCTGCATTACTGCACATCTTTTATTAATAAACCTTGTGTCAGGCTTCAGGGTATTCGGCAAATTGTATTTACAGAGAACCCAGTTCCTGCTCCATCAGGTCCATAAACCTCTCCACATCTTCTCTTCTATGCCCCGGCTCGCCGAAGGTGCATTGCAGGGTCATGGTACGGCCGTAGGTAGTCACCCCCAGCATAAAGGCAGGCGGGATTACAACGGGGGTTAACAGATAGACGTCAGCGGCCTGGCAATGGCTGAAACTTAAGGGATCGATCACCCCGATATTGGATAAAAGCGGGTTGGTTTTACCGTTATCTGCTAGCCACTGCAGGATGGCTTGGATCTGAGCGAGGAAAGCCGAGAAATCCGACGTAGCCCATGCTTCCACGGCGATGGCGTCAACCAGTTCGGCATTATTCCGCTTTAGCTCCTCCAGGGCTGCGAACGCTCTCTGGAGGGTTTCTCCAAAAGATTCTGCTTCCAAGCAAGTGATGCCGGGATTGATACCCAGCGACAGATTACAGATAGCTTGATCGGGGTGGCCAGAAAACCTATGGCGCAGGTCCATACTTACACCGATCGCGAATTCTTCGCCCCGGGGTGCATCAAGCATTTCGAACAGGCTCCTGAACATGGCGGTGAGCAAGACGGCGGTAACAGTTACATGATGATCTTTCGCAAAACTGATTATCCGGTCCAGAGCCTCATTCTTGAGACGCCGCCGGGTCATCTGGATTTGGCTGATCTCCCGGCTGTGATGGGGAAAGGCCCAGTTAGGGCGCTTTACCGGTGCCTGGGGATCAAACCGGGCCAGCGGATCGCTTATGCCCAGAGCCGCAAAATAGTGCTGCTGATCACGGCAGCCCGAGGTGTGGGGCGGGGGATAATAATCCGGGTTCTCCAGCAGCCGGGTATAGATGCCGGCCAACAATTTCAGATAGTCTTTCAGACCGCCGGCGTCTGAGCAGGCGTGGCTGATTTTTACCACCAGGGTATCGCCGGCCTCGCTTGGAAACAGACCGACATTGAGCTGCTGCCCCTCATGGAAGAAGGAGTCCTTTATAAAGCGGTCAATGGCTTCATCCTGATCATCCGGACTGGTGCACGCCATCCACTGCATCTCATTCAGATTCTCCAAACGCTGCCAGCGGGGCTGCGGGTCTTCCTCAACAAAACGGCAGCCCAGGACCGGCTCGGCATCCAGGGATAAACGTACCGCCCTTTGCAGGATGCCAACATCGAGGTGCTGGTCAAAGGAAGCCAATACATGAATTATAGCCTTCATGGGATACAAGAAGCGGTCCTGAGCATTTACCTGCAGGGTCTGGGGAATATCATATTGGTTTATATTCACGTTTTAATCACTCCTTTAGTGCTATTGGCCTTTAAAGGCAAGGCGGCCGCATAGCTCCAGTTTCGCGGCTGTGGATTATCATCATCAGGCCAAGTGCGATGCCGTTTTTCAAACTACCGCGATTTACCAGATACGCGGTATTAACCGATTAGGAGTCTTCGCGCAATAATCCCGGTAGCCGGGCAGCTCTCTTAAGAGCAGTTCCTCCTCGTTTCTTATCCTGATAAGCACCCAGGGAATAAAAAGCAGGGCGGGGATGAGTGCCCAATAAGAACCAAGAGCCAGGGGAGCAAATAATATCATGAGTGACATTCCCGTATACATAGGATGGCGTATCACTGCGTAGGGACCGGTGGTTATCAATTGCTGCGCATCCTCTACCGTTATATTGCCCGAAGTGTAGCTGTTTTCCCGGAAAACCATGATAATTAAAACGTAGCCCAGAAAAGCCAGGAGGTTGGCAGCCGCCACCACCCAGAGCGGTACGGTCGACCAGTGAAAACGAAAATCAATACCGGCTACAAAATAGAAAAGGCTGAAGAGGTTAAGGAAACCGGGTGATTTCCTTACTGTTTCCTGGTCTTTATGTTGCCAGCGCCGGGCCAGCAGATCGGGGCTTCTGATGAAGAAATACTCGGTAATGAAAATAGTGAGGAGGGAAAACACTGTCCAGTAGATCCAGGCCTGCCAGTATCTTAAGGTACCCGCCGTCAGAAACAGGATCAGCCCCAGTCCGATCAGCATAGTGATCGGCATCCGATAGGCTTGTGATTTTGTTAATTCAGCATTTTCCATGATTTTTGCCTCCTGATAGATTGATTCTGCCATGCGGCCTTGCTAAGTTATTCCACCACCGCACAGGCAAAATGGACATGTTCCTGGGCATGGTAGTTGCAGGGGTGTCCCTGGAAATAACGTGATTCAATGTCCGAAGGGCTTAGATTATCCTTAAGACGCAGCCCTAACATGGCCAGGTCTTGCGAGAGTGTCGACGGGTCAAATCCGGATCGCGCTTTCGCACCTACCAGAGACAACAATAACCACTGTCCCCGTGGGGCTACCTTCGCATGGTCATATGCATCGGGATCCAGGTAGTCAAAAATAATAGTACTGCCTTTTGGGGCGATAGCTGCGACAGTCTGCAGGGTATCAAATACAGTTTTACGTGGCAGGTAATAGGTGACACCCAGCCAGTTAAAAAACCCTAAGGATTTCGAGTCATACGGTGAGTTTTTCAGCGCTTCATCGAGTCTCTGACGCGTTAAATCTACCGGAACAAAATGCAGCTCCTGGGGAATATTCCAACCCAAATCAGTGAGGCGTTGACGCTTAACCGCCTGGGTAACCGGGTGGTCGACCTCATAGACCTGAAGTTTTTCCAGCAGTTCCGGGCACCGGAAGGCAAAGGTGTCCATTCCCGCTCCCAAGATGACGTACTGACCTACTCCTTCCCCGACTGCCTCCAACAGGCAATCTTCGGTATAGCGGGCCCTGCTTACGGCCAATGCCAGACCTCCGGTAGCGTGCATATAGCAATGCACCGCCGACGCTGGGCTGGAAACCTGGTCCCAATCCCGGGGAGCCATAGCCTCAAAAGTACGTCGTAAATGCTGGGGATATAGAAATCTCAGTATAGAGAAAACAGTCTTACCGGAGCCGATGCAGTAGGTTACCTTCATAGTTCTAAATATCATCTTTTCAAAGTTGGCGCGTTCCTCTTCGGTAAGCAAGCTGCCGGCCAGATAGTCATCAAATATTTTAGGGCAGTCATGCTCCGCATGATAGGCTCTGCACCAGGCTATTATCAATGCGGGGAAACTCTCCTTATTCTTCATTGGTATCCCCTCCAACTTAACTTGCGTTCTTAAAAGCTATAGCGCACATATTCATGCTCGCAGGGATGGCCGCAGGCGATGTAGATGGAACCTTCCGCCGGGACCATGATGAACGAGGCGTGGGTCACTGATGGGTATGGGCTCGTTTCATCGTGGCGGCAAATGGAGAAAGGATAGTTTTCTTCGTGGTCCGCCAGTATCTCCATGGCCGTCTGGGGTGTAATGCGGCCGTAATCCTTATACATCAAGTCGCGCATCCTGGCGTAACGCTTCTGGCTCTCTCCTACCAGGGCGGGCGGTACCATTCCCATTTCATTCAGGGCTTCCATCATATCCTCCGCCAGGTAACGCTCGGTCAGGTAATGGTTGGAATGAAAGATCAGGTCATCTGTTGGCTGGATAATCTCATAATCGTTGAAGATACTTTCGATGCCAATAATGTTTCCGCTGGCATCAGCCAGGTGGTAGTAGCCCAGGCCGCGAGCCACTTTCTTGAATAGGTCCATTGCTTCATGGATATTCTTCTGGCGCATCACTCGGGGCATATAGCAGGCCAGGGGAAGATTGAAGGCATAGTTTTTGCCGAAGGTGGCCATGGCGCAAAGACCGAAGCCGGCGTCCGATAAGACATACTCGGAAGCATTGGAGAAGCTCAGGATATACTGGTCCGGGCCGCCTTGGTGATGCACCTTCAAAAAATCTACAACTGCGCCCGGCGCCCAGTCGATATTCTGACCCAGGAGGGTCTGCCCGCCGGCCGTGGCCTGGCCGGTGGCGGCAAAACCAGTACACAGACCTCTGATGGTCGGGTAATAAAAGGACAGTTCAAATATGCAACGGTGGGTCACGATCTCGGCGAAACTCAGCCCGGTGGCGGCCGCCTGACCTTTCATTATGTCCACCAGGTAGGGGTCGAATTCCTGGATCAGGGGCAGGAACCGCATGGCCAGGGTCATGACCTCATCCTTATTAGCCTGGTGTATTAACTCCAGATTCCGAAAGTTGTTTTCCGAAGTCTGATAAAAACTATCCCGGCAGCCCTCGCCCCATTGCAGCCCGATCTCATAGGCGGTACCGCTGCATTCCACCAGCTTGAACTCTTTGGCAGTTTTCATACTATAAACCTCCTTTAACTATGTTTTAAAAATGCCTGTTAATCGATTAACGGCTCCGTGCACTGAGGATCTTATCCCAGAAGTCGATCATCTCCGGGGTCAAACCGGTGATCTTCTGACATTCATCCTGTACCATCTTGGCGCATTTATCGCAGGCGTGGTTGGCGCTGCGGTGGTATTTTATATCTTTGTAGCGAAAATCGGAATAAGGAATTGCGAATTCCTTCTTACAAATCATGCATATGGTCGTGTACATGGCTATACCTCCCCGCCCCGGCGGTACATGGTCTAAACGTTTAGCCCGGGCTTCCTGGAAAACACTTCGCGGTAGATGTTGATCAGCAGTGGGACAAAGATGCTCCTCTGCCTAAAAATTGTCCCTATAGGGCACCGAAAAAACGTCGTCAGTAATCCCGAATCAGTGAGGGGGCGAAAGCTCAAATTGGTTGGCCCGGCTCATACTCTAGTCAGCGGTGCCGGTTATTTACCTTTTTTCTTCCCGCCCGGGAACAATCTCTCCCAAACGTCGAGCAGCTCTGGGGAAAGTCCAGTGAGCATCTGGGCCTCGCCCTCGATCATTTTGCCGCAATCATCGCAGACATGATAAGCGCCGCGGTTGTATTTAATGTCCTTATAACGAAAATCCGTGAAGGGAATGGAAAACTCATTTTTACAAATCAGGCATTCCGCTGAGTATTCGCCGAGCACTCCCTGGTGGAGATGCGGCTTCTTGGTTTTGCCTTTGTAGCGACTCCTGGTCAGCCAGTCATCATCATCTTCCGTGTCAGGTCTGGCCTTGAAACCAAGCCAAAAGTCTTTCCATACCTCCCGGATCCAATCCTCTTCCGACTTGGGGATGGCGATCATCCAGTTCAGCAGCCCTTCCTTCATGGCCCGGAAGGTAAACATCAATTTGGCCGGATCATCCCGGCGGATGATGCCCTTCTCCATACCCTGCAGGAGCAGCGCTTCCATCTGGGTGCGGAAGAAAAGTTCACGCTGAGCCATATCCTTCCAGAATTCTTCGCGCAACACATCCGGGGTAAATAGGGTTATCTGGTTCCAGAATGCCTGACTCTCAGGGTTTCGGTAAAAGAACAGGACTTCTTCTTCGAATACATGAGAGATCCTTTCCGCCAGCTGCATACCTTTCGAATCGACAATGACCCGCTCCATGAGCTTCACGTAATCATCGGCTACATCCTGGTAAACGGCGAAAAACAGGTCCTCCTTCCCCTTATAATGGTTGTAGATGGACGCTTTGTTGATGCCTACTGCTTCGGCGATTTCCTGCATAGTTGCCCCTTCGTAGCCTTTGCGGGCAAAAATAGAAAGGGCGGCTTCCTTGATCCTTTCTTTGGTCCCTTTTTTCATTTGTTGTTGCCTCTTTTCCGCGGAGAAAAACTAACAACCGTTTGTTAGTTACAATGTATCACGCTTATTCTAATGGGTCAATAGGAATTATCTAAGTAAGATAATTTGGTTAATTCCTTGATCGGGTCTGTTTTAAGAAATGACTGCTGTCAGTGATGTCGTTTCTGCCGAAGATTTCTTTTATGAGCAACGCAGCATCAAAACGTGCCGGCGGATAATTTTTAACCGTGCCTTTTTCTTTTTGGTAAGATTTATATAATGAATTCAGCAGAGGTAAACATAAATGAAGATACGAGAAGAATATACCTGCCCGTTGGAACTGACCCATGATATAACCAGAGGAAAGTGGAAGCCTATTATTCTTTGGCAGCTTGGAAAAGGCCCATCGTCTTTGTCCCAAATGGAGAAGGATATTCAGGGAATCAATCAAAAAATGCTGCTGGAGCAGTTAAAGGAATTGTCTGAATTCGGGGTGGTCAGCAAAAAGAGCTTTGAGGGTTATCCACTAAGAGTCGAATACTTCTTGACGGGACGTGGTAAAAAGATCCTTGAAGCAGTCGTGATTATGCAAAGCGTAGGTATGGATATAATGCTTGAAAATGGAATGGAGGACGTTCTGCGCGAAAAGGGCCTGCTCGACTAGATCTAATACCCACAAAAAAGTGGGTAATTTACCCCCCACTGTTGAAGCCGTATACTGATCAAAATAAATCCAATGATTGGGGTGGGATAAAGTGAAAAATCCTGAACAAACGGTAAGCAAGCTGATTGACAAGCAGGGCGTGTCCTTTATCGGGTCTATTGATGAAGAAGGCTTTCCCAACATGAAGGCTATGCTGCCTCCACGTAAAAGGGAGGGGATCAAACAGTTTTATTTCACTACCAATACCTCGTCTATGCGGGTTCTTCAGTATCGGGAAAACCCTAAAGCCAGCGTATATTTTTGTGACAGGCGTTACTTCAGAGGCGTCATGTTGATAGGGACGATGGAGGTCCTTGAGACCCAGGATGCTAAAGAAATGATTTGGCACGAGGGAGATACCATGTATTATCCATTAGGTGTTACCGATCCCGATTATTGCGTACTGCGTTTTACAGCCCAGACCGGCAGATATTACAGCAACTTCAAATCAGAAAATTTCACGGTGGAATAAATCTCTTGCCTCCAGTTAATATAATACTCTATGGTGGCTAAAGGAGTTATTATTGCTTTCTCCAAGCTCAAGCGCAAAACCCAGACCGCTTTTACGGTCTGGGTTATTATTTTTTATGACAGAGGCGTGAGGACGGCAGGAAATCAGGGGGTTATAGTAATGACTTTTGATGTAAATACACCACCTGGTGAAGCTGTCATATTCACATTGAAAGGCCCGGTAAAACTACTGCAGTCCATATCCGAGAACAGGATATAAAATACCCCGTCCATTCCAACATTCGTTATGCTATTTATATAAACGCTAAAAGTGTTGCCTGATACTACTGACGTGGTGATATCCCCTGGGAAGAAAGCACTTGCCCCGGGTACCACGATGCTGACCCGAGCAACAGTACCCAGGCCTCCTCCCGGCATTATCGGTACTGGGCCAGCAGCTCCCGCTGCATCATGAACTGCGCTGGGCC
>JBLMZJ010000084.1:0-5695 GCA_050258735.1 Deltaproteobacteria bacterium
TTTTCGCCGTATCTTACCTGCGAGACGACGCTTCCGCCGCGCTGTGCCATACCATGGACTTCGGACACTTTAACGTCATTGCCCATCTGAACTGCTACCTGGGCCAGGATGCGTGCGGTCAACAGGGTTCCCTGTCCGCCAACTCCTACGATTAAAATGCTGGTCGTATTGTCGCTCATCATTATCCCCCACTGTCTTCATGTCTTATCGCATTTTTACTATGTTTCAAACTCTGTTTATTATTTAACCATAGCTGCACACCAATTTCAAAAGGAAATATCAAGTTCAAAACGTTTAGGGTTCACTGAAACCACATCGTTATTTCATGGTCCCTATGCTCATATTGACGGATATATCCTTAATTTAGTATATTCATATCAAGTTGTTAACAGGAGGGATATTAATGTTCGAATGGAAAAACGATTATAGCATTGGTGTAGATGAAATCGATAAACAACATAAGAAGTTGTTTGAGATCGCAAACCGCGCCTACAGTCTCATGAAAAATGATTTAATCACCGACAAATATGACCAAATTACCGATATCTTTGCAGAGCTCCTGGATTACACGGAATATCACTTTGATTTTGAGGAAAAATACATGACCAGTATAGGTTACAAGAAGTTCTTATCCCATAAAGTGATCCACGATGATTTTGTTGAAAAGGTGAAAAACATCGACCTCAAGCAGGTCGACGAAGACCAGGACAAACACCTTATGGATATATTGGATTTCATAGTTAATTGGATCAGCGAACATATCTTGATTCAGGACAAGAGCATAACCAAGGGCCAATAAATACATAAACTAACATTTTACACAATCATCAGGTGAGCAAAGATCAGGAATCTTTGCTCTCTTTTTGGTATTTTCTCATAAACAGCGGGTTCATACTGTGGTATTCCTCGTTAGATATCCTTTGTGCTTCACAGCGAAAATAGTCAATTTCATCGAAGTTTTTTTCCAGCAATCCTACGTATTCACTGTTAAGAGATCTTTCCTTCATCATCTTATACAGTACTGATGTGCTCTGCTGGCGCGACATGGCCTTACGGTAAGGCCTGTCTTCGTTTAAAGCCGTATAAATATCGGCTACAGCCATTAATTGAGCTCCCGGGGTTATGTCTTTTTCATCGAGACCAAAGGGGTATCCTTTGCCATCAAGACGCTCATGATGATGCGATGCCCATTGGTTTATTTGCTGGAATTCAGGTATGACAGCCAGTATATGATGTGTATAGTACGCATGGGCTTTAATTATGGAACGTTCATTCTGATCAAGCGCGGTATCCTTTTCAAGGATAGCAACCGGTACTACCAACTTGCCGATATCATGCAGGTACCCACCCATCAGCATCATGGTGCACTCTTCGGGATTGAAACCGGCTATGCGGGCCAAGGCAGCACTGGAGGCGGCTACTCCACTGGAATGGTTGGCATTGAGCGGACTGCGGAAATCTACCATCCGGGATAAAAACCGGCTAAAATCCAGCAATGCTTCAGAGCCTATTAAAATGGTTTCCCACTTGAACAGCCCTTCAAGCACCTCGTAGATACCGTTTGATGCACAATCCAGCCAGAAATAATCTTTGGATGATATATCCATAAATGCGGCCACATGTTCCGGACGGAACACCTTGCCTTTTTGCCGGCTAATCCTTTCGCGCAGGTTTTTTTTATGTATTAATATGTTAGTTTGATTGTTTATCAATACAGCAGCCCGGTCGGCCAGATGTACTAAATGGCTTTCGGCCGGTACCGGTTCATCCATGATACAGGCACCTTCTCCATTATTCCAACGCCGGTGGTGGTGTTTTATTATTGGCGCTAGTGAACGAAATGGTGTAAACGCTCCCAAGAACAATGCTCCCAACTCGGCATGAATATGAACATAATCCTTTTCAAAACGCAATTGATCCAGGTTTTCCCCCAGGGATACCGCACCAATATCGTGAAGAAATGCAGCCAATGTAATCTTAATTATCTCTTCTTCGCTATAGCCTAGATGTTCTGCCAGCCTGAATGCAATATAAGCAACCTGATCGTGATGACGCCCCATAGTCGGGCTGATTAATTTAATGGCGACAGATATGGACTTTACAAGTTGCGGAAGACTGGATCTAAAATCCTGAGGCAGCATTGTTATCCTCTCCTGACAGCAATAAATATGTTCATTACTACAATTGAAATGTTTTTGCTACTATATATGATAGGCATAGATAATCAAGTTTGAAAGTTATTTAATCCCAGCAAGCACTCTATTCGGAAGTTCAATACATAAATGCCCGTCCCGGGTGCACACAAAAAACGCAATCAGATGATTGCGTTTTTTAAATATTATTCAGTTGTTTATAAAATTAGGTTAGATCACCTTTATAGCGTCCAGATTGCAGACCTGGGCGCAATATCCACAGTTGACGCAGATATTTGGATTGATATATGCCATCTTCTCGTCCTCTACAAAGTATATACCGGTACATCCGATCTTCAGGCATAATTTACAGCCCTTGCACAGATCCTGATCTACATAGTATTGTTTGTCGGCTGGCTTCTTTTCTATCAGTGCACAGGGCCGCTTGGCGATAATCACCGACGGTTCCCGCCGCTTCAATTCTTCTTTTAAAACCTTCTGGAAACCTTTCATGTCAAGGGGATCGACTACCCTTACGTTCTTGATGCCAACCGCTTTTACCAACGCTTCCAGGTCCAGCTTGGCCGTCGGTTCGCGACGAATGGTGAGTCCGGTTGCTGGATGGTCTTGGTGACCGGTCATGGCCGTAGTGTCGTTATCCAGGATCAAAACAGTCGAAGTCCCCTGGTTGTATACCACATCAATCAACGGGGTTATCCCGGAATGTACGAAAGTTGAATCTCCGATTACAGCTACGACCTTCTCTCCAAATTCTTCACCGCGGGCCTTTTCCATACCCAAAGCAGTCCCTATGCTGGCACCCATACAAATGCAGGAGTCCATGCCATCCAGCGGGCTCAAGGCCCCCAGGGTGTAACAGCCGATGTCTCCCATAGCCACTAGTTTCATCTTATTGATTGTATAAAATACACCGCGATGCGGGCATCCCGGGCACATCAAAGGCGGCCGCGGAGGAACGTCCTTCTCCAGTCCGTAACTCGGTATGGGAGCTGCCCCCCCGAGCTTTTCTGCGATCAGTTCCACGCTGTATTCACCGAGCAGGGTGAAGAGCTCTTTTCCTTCTACACTGATTCCCCATGATCTTACCTGCTCCTCGATCACCGGCTCCAGTTCTTCTACCACTACCAAACGTTTGACCCTGCCGGCAAATTCCTGTATAAGCTTCTGCGGAAGCGGGTTGGTGAAACCCAACTTAAGAACCGATGCATTAGGCAGTGCTTCCTTAACATATTGGTAAGTTACACCGCTGGTGATGATGCCGAGACCCGGATCATTCATTTCTATACGGTTCAAAGGAGTGGTTTCGGAGTACTTTTTAAGTTCCAACATTCGTTTTTCTACGGCCACATGGCGTCCCCGGGCATATCCGGGCAGCATGACATATTTGGCCGCGTTCTTTTTATAAGGTTTTACCTCACCGGCCTTTACCTTTCCTTCTTCAACCAGAGTCTGTGAGTGAGCGAGCCGGGTAGTGATCCGCAGCATAACTGGCGTATCGAATTGTTCGCTGATATCAAAGGCAAGCCGGGTAAAGTCTTTGGCTTCCTGGCTATCAGCCGGTTCGAGTACCGGCAGCTTGGCGAAGCGCCCGTAGCCGCGATTATCCTGTTCATTCTGTGATGAATGCATACCGGGGTCATCAGCCGAAACGATGACCAGCCCGCCGGTGACTCCGGTATAAGCAAAGGTGTAAAGCGGGTCGGCCGCAACATTTACTCCAACATGCTTCATGGTGACGATCGTCCTGGCTCCCCCGATAGAAGCGCCGGCACCAACCTCCATGGCTACCTTCTCATTGGGCGACCATTCGGCATATACTCCGGGAAATTTAGCAAAATTCGTGATGATCTCGGTACTGGGTGTACCCGGATAAGCTGCAGCAACCGTAGCTCCGGCTTCGTATGCACCTCTGGCTATTGCTTCATTGCCTATCATCAAACGCTTCATAAAATGGTCAACCTCCTCACAACCTCTGCTACAATGAAAAAACCTCTCATCCTGCGGACGGGAGGTCATAGATTCTTATTCATCCCTCCATGATCCACCCTTTTCATGCATGATGATAGCATAGTTAAAGGGTATAGTAAACGGAAAAAGCATCTACCCTTCCCTATTTGTCTTATTTCTGCAACACTCAACTATCGCTGTAGAAACTGTTTTAGAGAGATGATATATATTGGCTAACCCGACTGGTTCTCGGTTCCTGATCCCCGTTTTCTCACGATAAGCTCCTACTACCCCGGTAAACGAATAGTGCCCTAACGGGGGCAATCTATGAGCTACTGCCTTACCGGGCAGCAGAGGTCCCTGCCTCAGGTTGATCATGCCTATATTATCGGCATTGCCAAGGGAAGCATCTATAGCGATCTCGATCGCTGATGGATGATCACGTCTTAAAGCATTAACCTTTACTGGAAGGTTCCTGGCATGTAAGGGTTCATCCAGCGTTCCGCAGACTATGGCATCAGGAAAACTCTCCTTGATCATTGAACCGGTCAGTGGCCCAAAGCTATCCAGTAGATGATGATCCGAACCTATGCAAAAAAATACAGGTTCCGTGGATGAACTACTGATAATACTGTCCAGAGCACCAGTAAGGACTATTAATGCATCGACCTCCCGGTAATGCTTGCTCACGATCAGCACCGTGTTTTTATCCTCCATGTAAACAGGGATTATTAATTTAGCTTGCCGAGTATTATGACCCGCTCCCTTTGCACGCCGGTCATTTATTCTTTTATAAGTTCCCTGATAAATCTGGGCAGAGCGAAGGCCCCGCTATGTATATCATCATCATAATACTTTAAGTCAGGGAACTCTTCACGATTCTCTGCCAATCGAACGGGGTCATGCTTTTTACTGCCTGCTGTAAAAGACCACGGCCCGCTCACATAGGTCGGCACCGGAGCCAGGTACACACGAACGATCGGGAATACCGAGGTCAAGTGTTTGTGGGTAGAAACAAAGGTCTGCTGGTAGAAGACCGGGGATTCGGATTGAACAACTGCTATCCCGTCATCATTCAGAACCCCATATAGGTCGCGATAGAATGCTTCGCTGAATAATTCCACCGCTGGACCTACCGGGTCACAGGAATCGACTACCACCACATCGTATTTCTCCCGGGTATTCTTTACAAAAGCCAGTCCGTCCTCCAAGTATAAATTCACACGGGGATCATTAAATGAACTGGCAACGGCCGGAAAGAAACGTTTACTGTTTTCCACCACCCGGCCGTCTATCTCCACCATATCTACCGCTTTGAGCCTGCGGTGACGGCAGAGTTCCCGTAAGACACCGCCGTCGCCTCCTCCGATAATCAGCGCTTTTTCGGGGTTGGGATGCGAGTTCATAGCAATGTGGCTGATCATTTCATGATAGATAAATTCGTCTTTTTCGGTAATCTGAATGGCTCCGTCAAGCAGCAGTGCTTTTCCCCACTCCAGGGTGTCCACCACCGCCAGCTCTTGAAAAGGGGTCTGTTCCGAGTGCAAAACTCCGGTTATCCTCCATTTGACCCCGTATCCATCTGTATTCTTTTC
>JBLMZJ010000085.1:0-3211 GCA_050258735.1 Deltaproteobacteria bacterium
GTTGATATATCGGTCCAGGCCAGACCGATTATTTCATTCTCCTCGACCACAGCAACCAGATAATTATTGCGGTTTTCTTCCAACAATCCGTCTTCCAGTACGGTCCCCGGAGTCACTACCCTGGTAACCTCACGTCTGACTACACCCTTGGCCTCCCGGGGATCCTCCACCTGTTCACATATAGCTACCTTAAAGCCCCGGGTAACAAGTTTGGCCAGGTAATTATCAACTGCATGATAGGGGATGCCACACATAGGTACCTTTTCTTCTCCCCCATCCCTGGCGGTAAGAACGATCTCCAACTCCCTGGACCCTATCCGCGCATCTTCGAAGAACATCTCATAGAAATCACCAAGCCGGAAAAAAAGGATAGTATCCGGATATTCACTTTTTATCTGCAGATATTGCTGCAGCATAGGTGTATATTGAGCCATTAATTATTCCTCCCGGAAAATCCGGTATCCAATGGTTATATGATGTTTAACAATATTATCAAAAGCCCGTTCATTAACGTATAGCAATACGCCAAAATGACGGGCTTTTAATATGCCATGCTCTTCACTCTTGTCATAAGCTTGATCCTTGTTTAAATATACGGCAAGATCAGACTTGTCTTTGCGGCCAAGCCCTTCCTTCCAAGACAGACCAATGATGACCCACAAGTTGTCACCGAAGAATTATGAAAACAACAGATCTTATTTGGTCTAAGCTCTAAATGGCCGGGTGCAGCATATATTTTCAGGGCAGATCTGTATTTTAGCTGCACATCCCGTCGCAGGAGTCGCAGCCGCTGGCACAACCTCCCGACACGGCTTGATTTATGGTAAAGAATATGGCTTGCATAAGGTTGTTGAACCTATCCTGGGCCTGAATCAGGTCCAAGACCATGGCATTGGCATTGAGCTGCTGTTCCAGTATATCCAAATGATCTTCTTCAGCCTTGGTTACCGTCAGGCCGTCTTCGATCTTATTTTCGATCTTCTCGCGGGCATCCTGATACTTAACGATAAGTTCATAGGCTTCAGGATCGTCGGCCAGTTTAAGTTGGATCGTCTTAAGTTCAGCCGCTTCATTCGATTCGGCAATTGCGTTCCCCAGTTCCAACGCCAGGTGGATGATTTCCTCAGTCTGCACGATAAGTTCCTCCTAAATCAATAATGGATCATTAATAATTACGCCAAAGAGTGAAAATGTTTTTGCTTCTGTTATTCTAACATTTATTTGTTTTCCTATTAAGTCCTCTGTTCCAGAAAAAATAACAATTTGGTTGGTGCGGGTCCGTCCCATCATTTTCTGCCGATTGGTCTTGCTGGGGCCTTCAACCAACACCTCGGTCTCCTTGCCTTCCATAGCGCGGTTTATTTCAACAGCGATCTGGTATTGGACCTCGTTCAATTTGATCAGACGCCGACGTTTCTCCTCCAGACTTATCTGGTCAGCCATGGTTGCAGCCCTGGTACCAGTACGGACAGAGTACATAAAGGTAAAGGCTGCTTCAAACCTGATCTTTTCCACCATATCCATAGTTTCTTCGAACTGCTCCCTGGTCTCCCCGGGAAAGCCAACGATCAAGTCGCTGGTGATGGCCACTCCCGGGATATCCCGGCGTACTTTATTGACCAGTTCAAGGTAATGCTCGCGGGTATATTTTCGGTTCATGCGATGCAATACTTCATTGCTTCCAGCCTGCAGAGGCATATGGATATGCTCGCATACCTTATCCAGACTGGCAATACTATGGATCAATTTTTCACTGATATCCTTGGGATGAGAGGTGGTAAAGCGTATTCGCTGTATTCCTTCCACCTCGCTGACCCTATACAAAAGATCAGCGAAATCAACAACACTATCCAGGCCCTGACCATAGGAGTTGACATTCTGCCCCAGCAGCGTGATCTCCTTATAGCCTGACTCAGCGATCTCAGCAGTTTCCCTTACGATGTCCTCAGGACGTCGACTCCTCTCACGCCCACGGGTATGCGGGACTATGCAATAGCTGCAGAAGTTGTTACATCCGTACATTATATTGACGAAGGCACTGATTCCGGGCCGGCGAATGGAGGTCTCGTATTCGACCACCTCTTTATTATCCTCCCAGACCTTATAAACGGAATCACGGTTTGAGGCTGCTTCCTGCACCAGGAAGGGCAATTCATGGATGTTGTGGGTACCAAAAACGATATCTACTCCGCTCTTCTTCAATCGTGTTTTTAGTTCAGGAAGCTGCGCCATACAACCACCCAATGCCACCAACAGATCAGGGTTTTTCCTCTTTAGGAGCGCGACCTCACCCAATTTGCCAAATACCTTGTTCTCGGCTGAATGACGAACACTGCAGGTATTGAAAACGATCAAATCAGAATCTTCGGTTGAGAGACTGAGGCTGTACCCGATTCCTTCTAATATTCCTGCTATTATTTCCGAATCCCTGACGTTCATCTGGCAGCCATAGGTCAGGATAGTATATTTCTTTTGAGCCCCCAGGATTTCAGAATCGCTGATTTTCACTTATACACCACCCGGTATGAACCATATTTGCTTTCCGGGGTGCATTGGCCATTCCCGGATTAGATAATTATAGCAGTAATGAATTCAAAAGAAAAAGTGACTATACTGCAAGACATAAAAAAACGGTATTGCCAAATAGCAATACCGTTTTTCTGTTGATTACTGATTAAGTATCTCGTCGATGTTGCTCTTGATGTCAGGTGCCATAATGCCGCCGGCAAATTTGGGTTCTCCATTGATCAATGTTATGGGGTAGGGATAACCCATTTGCAGGACCCGGCTTACCAACGGGTAATCCGCGAGACCGTTCTTATCTGCATCGATATATTTGACCTCTACCTTATCTCCGTAAGCCGCCTTGAGCTCCCCGGTGAGCCTATCGGCAATCTCCTGCAATTCTTCATATGGGTTGGTGCCACAGCTGCCAGCTGAGCCACATGCGCTTCAGCCACCGCCTCCCGGACTTGTCCCATTAAGTATCTCTACCAATACGGTCGAGTTGTTTTCTGACATAAAATACCTCCTCAAATTTATCGAAACCATCAACACTTGCGGTTAGCTAACTGGATGATATCAGCTAATATCGGTATTATCAACACATTTACATTATTTCAATCAATAAATAAAGCCATGTTATTGAATTTATTACTAATTATTATTTATCTATTTTTTAACCACTATACCCAGCGTGAAGAGGCCGTTG
>JBLMZJ010000086.1:0-10557 GCA_050258735.1 Deltaproteobacteria bacterium
TTTCAAATGGCGCGCCCGGCAGGATTCGAACCTGCGACCTCCAGATTCGTAGTCTGTTACTCTATCCAGCTGAGCTACGGGCGCACATAATGGCGGAGAGGGCGGGATTCGAACCCGCGAAGCAGCTCTTAACCGCTTACTCGCTTAGCAGGCGAGCGCCTTCAGCCGACTCGGCCACCTCTCCAAATATTAAATTAATGGCGGAGGAGGTGGGATTCGAACCCACGGAACCCGCAAAGGTTCAACGGTTTTCAAGACCGCCTCCTTCAACCGCTCGGACACCCCTCCACTTGAAGGACCGCTTGCTTTTGATCAGCGCAAATGAAAGTATAGCACAGCGCCGGACCAGTTGTCAATAATGGTAGTCGTAGCTGTCTAGGCCTTATTGATGACTTCCAGCCCACCCATGTACGGGCGCAGCGCTTCCGGCACTTTCACCGAACCATCAGCCTGCTGGTAGTTCTCCAATACTGCCGCTACGGTCCGACCTATGGCTACCCCAGAGCCGTTCAGGGTATGAACAAAGCGCACCTTGCCTTTGGGTTCGGGGCGATAGCGGATATTGGCCCGCCGCGCCTGGAAGTCCTCACAATTGGAACAGGAGGATATCTCCTTGTATTCGTTATAACTGGGCATCCATACCTCGATATCATAGGTCTTGGCCGAGGAGAAACCCATGTCTCCGGTTGAGAGCAGCATTACTCTGTAAGGCAGTCCCAGCAGTTGCAGGACCTCTTCCGCATCAGCCGTAAGTTTTTCCAACTCATCATAAGAGGTCTCCGGAGCTACGATCTTGACCAGCTCGACCTTGTTGAACTGGTGCTGGCGAATGATACCGCGGGTATCTCGGCCGTGCGAACCGGCTTCCGCCCGGAAACAAGGGGTATAGGCCGTCAAGTATCTCGGCAGATCTGCGATATCCAGCGTCTCTTCCCGGAACAGATTGGTCAGGGGCACTTCAGCGGTGGGGATGAGATACATCTCGCGCCCTTCCACTTTGAACATATCTTCGGCGAACTTGGGAAGCTGCCCGGTCCCCTGCATGCATTCAGCATTGACCATGAAGGGCGGCAATATCTCCTGATAGCCGTGTTTGGTCGTGTGCAGATCCAGATAGAAATTGATAATGGCGCGCTCCAACCTGGCGCCCCAGCCTTTATATACAGCAAACCGCGCACCGGATAACTTGGCCGCTCTCTCAAAATCCAGGATATCCAGGTTGGGTCCGACATCCCAATGGGCCAGGGGTTCAAAATCGAACTTCCGGGGATCTCCCCAGCGTCTGACCTCTACATTGGCGCTCTCATCAGGCCCGACCGGGACCGATTCATGAGGCAGGTTGGGTATGGAGAGCATGATGCCGTCGATCCCGGCCTCCACCTCCTTGACCTGATCGTCCATTTCCTTTATTTCATTGCCGACCTGGCGCACCTTTTCCATTAGTTCGGTAGGGTCCTGGCCGGCTTTTTTCATCTGACCCACCTGCTGGGATGAGGTATTGCGGAAATTCTTGAGCTCTTCCACCTTGCCCAACAACTCACGACGCTTCTCATCCAGTGCCAGGAACTTGTCGAGAGCTCCGGTCAAACCGCGTTTTTGTAGTATGGCATCCACCATCTCCGGATTGGCCCGTATCATTTTGGCATCTAACATACAGTCCCTCCTCTCAGTTTAGGTATTCATCCGGCCCTTGAGAGGGTCCCCCTCCGGGCCGGTGCCATCCAATTAGATGAAGCTAACCATCTTGGGTTTATCCAGAATTCCGTCCAGTTTGGCCAGGTTTTCCAGAACAGATTCCTCGACCCGAGTGTCAACATTGATCATCATCAGGGCCTCGGCCCCCTTGGTCTGGCGGGAGGACTTCATGGACGCGATATTGATGCCGGCATCACCTAATGCGGTGGCAAAGGGTCCGATCACCCGCGGACGGTCTTCATTCTTGACTACCAGGACATAACCTTCCAGGTTTGTCTCGGTCTCGTAGCCGTTCAGTTCGACCAATAAGGGGTCGTGGGCACGGGAAACGGTGCCGGTCGTATTGAATTCATGGCCGTGATTGAGGATGCGGGCGGAAATCATGTTCTTATAGCGCTTGTTGGACTGATCTTCCCTCTTTTCGAACACCTTGATCCCCCGTTCTTCCGCCACCAGCTTGGCATTGACATAATTCACCCTGCCTTCCATGACCGGCTCCAGCAGCCCTTTGAGGAAAGCCACGGTCAGGACCGTGGTCTCATTCATGGTGATGGGGCCGCTGTAGGTGAGTTCCACCTGGCTGACCGGAGCCTTCTCCAACTGGTAATACATCTCGCCCATCCGCTCGGCCAGGGTGATATACGGTCTTAAATAATCCAGCTCTTCTGACAGCATCGTGGGCAGATTGACCATATTGGGGACGATCTCGCCCTTCAATGCGTTGATCACCTGCTCGGCGATGTTCACACCTACCCGCTTCTGGGCCTCGTGGGTATCGGCACCCAGGTGGGGAGTAACTACTACATTGCGGAAGTTGAACAGCGCATTATCGGTAGCCGGCTCCTTTTCGAAGACGTCCAATCCGGCACTGGCGATCTTACCGCTGGAGAGCCCCTCGACCAGGGCAGCTTCCTTGATGATGCCGCCGCGGGCACAGTTTACTACCCGCACTCCGTCCTTGGCCAGTTTGAACATCTCTTCATTTATCATATGCATGGTCTCCTCATTGCGGGGGGTATGCACGGTAAGAAAATCGGCTTCCCGCATGAGCTGAGCCAGGGTATCCATCTTTTCTACTCCGAAGCGTTCGAAGCGCTCGTCAGTTATATAGGGGTCATAGGCGATGACCCGCATATTAAAGGATTTGAGCCTGGTAGCTACCGTAGAGCCGATACGGCCCAATCCAACTATGCCGACCGTCTTGCCATAGAGTTCGGCGCCGCGGAAGGGCTTGCGGTCCCAGTTGCCGCCCTTGAGGAATACGTTGGCCTCGGCGGTGAACCGGGAAGATGACAGCAAGAGGCTAATGGTCTGTTCGGCCGCTGAAATGGTGTTGCTGTCCGGAGTGTTGGCCACTATCACACCGTAGCGGGTGGCTACATCGACATCGATGTTATCCACCCCGGTGCCGGCTCGGCCTACCACCCTCAAGCGGGGCTGACCTGCCTTGACCAGTTCTTCGTTGACCTTGGTAACGCTTCTTACGATCAGGGCATCATAATTACCTATGACTTTCAGCAGTTCCTCCCGGGTGATATCATCCCGGTAGTCTACATCCACTACGGTCCTTAACAGCTCGATGCCTTCATCGGCTATTCTCTCGGTCACGATAACTTTCTTCTTTTCCACCGTTGTGCTCCTTTCATATAAAGCAGACCGGGCTCTTCGCCTGCCTGCCCCATCTCTCTTAAGAATGCTTTTTCAAAAGGAATTCCTGGGCCTTATGGACCCCTGCGCCCAGTTCCAGGTTATGTCCGAATTTAAGAAGGGCTATCTCCAGTGCTGCCAGCACGGCCAGGAGATCCAGTTCCCTTATATAGCCCAGGTGTCCGATACGGAAGATAACGTTATCCAGTTTCTGCTGCCCGCCGGCTAAAACGATATTGAATTCATCCTGTAAATACTTGCGGATCTTATTGGCGCCGATCTCCTCCGGTGCGATGACCGAGGTCAGGGCCGGTGACGCAGCGGCATCAACTGCCAGCGGCTGCAGGTTCATAGCCCGTACTGCAGCCCTTACCATATCGCGGTAATCCATATGCCGCTGCAGGATATTATCCAGACCCTCTTCCATCATCATGGCTACAGCTTCATGCAGGGCATAATACAGAGTTATAGCCGGAGTATAGGGATTCTGTCCCTTTTCCAGGTATTTCAGAGCATTGGTCACATCCCAGTAATAGCGGGGATTTCTGCACTTTTGGTGCACCTTCAAAGCCCGCTCGCTGAAGGCCAGGAAACTAAGTCCGGGCGGGATCATGAAGGCCTTTTGTGAGCCGCTGACCACCACGTCCAGCTTCCATTTGTCCATCCATAGATCAACCGCCGCCAGGCCGCTGACCGCATCAACCATTACCAGGGCCGGATGGTTGCCGATGGCTTCACGGATGGCCTTGATATCATTGAAAACACCGGTGGAAGTCTCATTCTGCGTGATCAGTACCGCCTTGATCTCCTTGTTTTTATCAGCCTTTATCTTTTCTTTGATCACTTCCGGATCGGCCGGAGTCCCCCATTCAAAGCTGATCTTATCGACCTGTGCCCCAAACTCGCCGGCGATCTGGGCAAAGCGATCGCCAAATACCCCGATAGAAACGGATAATACCCTATCCCCGGGGGATATAAAATTAACCACAGCGGCTTCCAGGGCACCTGTGCCAGAAGCCGGGAAGATGATAACATTCTGTTTGGTGCGGTAGACCTTTTTGACCCCCTCGGTGCAATCCAAAAGGATCTGTTTGAATTCCGGCCCCCGATGGTTGATCATAGGCCGGCTCATCGCCCGGGCTACCTGGTCAGGTAATGGTGTAGGTCCTGGCAGCAGCAAGAATTGTTCACCTGTCATTGTTTTGTCCTCCCTCGCATTTTTTGCTGGTGATCCCAGCAGGTTCTAAAAAGCATTGTTTGTTTTAACAGCTATGAAAATACAAAAACCTCCCGTCCTTTTAAGGGACGAGAGGTCGTTTTCCCGCGTTGCCACCCTAGTTGGCGTCCTAAGACACCCACTCGGAGCTGTTAACGGTCGCACCGGAACTGTTCACACAGCCTGCCTCCAGGGTGGATTCAAAATCCGGGCCACACTGGTTTACACCTGCCACCAGCTCTCTGCGGCGACCCCTGATTCCTACTATTCCCCTTCATCGCATTTATAGTCGATTTATTGAAGATGGGATTAATTATAGTATAGCCCACCGACAAAGGCAAGGTATACATCGAGGAATTTTTTTACCACGATTGGAATCAGAGGAGAACGATTCACCACAGATGGACACGGATGCCTGCGGCACACAGATGCACACAGAACACACAGATTTTATTACACGCTTAACCATATTAAGCGGAATTGAGCAGCTTGTCTTTGGAAAAAAGTTTGCCTTTTTATATATCATAGTGAGTAATGCTAGGAGCAGAGTAGACGCCCACCCTAAGTGCAGGCGCTTATCAAAACTCCTCGCAGAGCTGATTCAGAGTTACCTTAAGCGCTGCGGCCAAAAGTTTGGCGGTGGAGACCATACAGTCTCCCCTCTTTTCAATATCCTGAATTGTTCGTCTGGGTACGCCAGATAACTCTGCCAGTTTGGGTACGCTTAATCCCTGGGCTAGACGGATCTCCTTAAGTTGCACCTGCATTACCTCCCAGATTTGATTACTGATGGCGAACTTTCCTAAACAATAAAAAAGCACCCTATCATAGGTGCGTTTTAGTCTTCATCCTCAATTTATCCAGCATAACCGTAAAATCGTCTGTGTTAATCTGGGCCTGCCGAAAGCATCTGTAAAACTCTGTGGTTAATTCGTAACCTCTCCGGCCAATTTACATCTTGGATAGGAAGTACTTATGCACGTCCAGGCTGTCGGTCAGCTCTGGGTGGAAGGCCGTTGCCAGGTTGGGCCCCTGTTCGACCATGACTATGCGATCCCGATAAGTACACAATACCCGGGCATCATTCCATACTGATTCCACATAAGGCGCCCGGATGAAAACCCCACGGGCCTGCCCCAATCCCGCTATATCCAATTCGCTCTCGAAGCTGTCGACCTGGCGGCCATAGGCATTTCGCTTTACCCGGATATCCATCAAGCCCAGCCGATACTGGTCGGAATCCGCGATATCCTTGGCCAACAGTATCATTCCGGCACAAGTGCCCCAGATGGGCATACCCTGCGCCGCCCGATTCAGGACCACATCGCCTAAATCATATTCCCTGAGCAGGCGTCCGATGGTGGTGGACTCCCCGCCCGGGATGACCAGCCCGTCTATCTCTTCGATTTCCCGGGCGCTTCTGACCTGAGCACAGTCAGCTCCGCAGCATTCAAAGGCATGCTGATGCTCTATAAAAGCCCCTTGCAGGGCTAGAACTCCGATTTTTTTACCAGCCACGGTCCTGCATCCTTTCCTCAGGACGGATGGTCGCTATATCAATACCTACCATGGCCTCGCCCAGATCACGGGATACCTCGGCCAGAACGGCGGCATCCTGATAATATGTGGTAGCGGCCACTATAGCCCGGGCACGTTTCATGGGATCACCTGATTTAAAGACCCCGGACCCGACGAATATCCCGTCACAGCCCAACTGCATCATAAGTGCCGCATCGGCCGGCGTGGCAATGCCCCCGGCGGCAAAATTGACCACCGGCATCCGACCGAACTTTCTTACTTCCATAACCAATTCATACGGTGCCTGCAGCTCCTTGGCAGCCGACATCAGTTCGTCCTCCGGCAGTCCCAGCACCCAACGGATCTCATCATTGACCTGGCGGATGTGCCGTACCGCTTCTATAACATTTCCGGTACCGGGTTCGCCCTTGGTCCGGATCATGGCGGCACCTTCACCGATTCTTCTCAGTGCCTCGCCCAGGTTGCGGGCTCCGCACACAAAAGGCACCTTGAACATCTTCTTATTTACATGGTATTTATCATCGGCCGGGGTAAGCACTTCACTTTCGTCGATATAGTCTATCCCCAGCGATTCCAGGATCTGCGCCTCAACGAAATGTCCGATGCGGCATTTGGCCATGACCGGGATAGTGACCGCTTCCATTATCTGTTTTATGATGGTGGGGTCCGCCATGCGGGCGATGCCCCCGGCAGCTCTTATATCTGCTGGTACGCGTTCCAGTGCCATGACTGCACAGGCTCCGGCTTCTTCTGCTATCTTAGCCTGCTCCGGGGTGGTTACATCCATTATGACGCCGCCCTTGAGCATCTGGGCCAAACCCGTTTTTACTCCAAAAGTGCCTTTTTCCTCCATACTGCTTTACCTCCCAGGTGTAAATCATACGACTGTTTTATTAATTAACCACAGATGGACACAGATGTAAACAGCCAATTAAGAGAAACCTAGTAACCCCGGTCCCTAATCCTCTTTCTCCACTTTGAAGCGGGCGATGCCTACCACACTGTCGTTGTCCGGCAGGCGCATGAGGGTTACCCCCCGGGCATAGCGGCCCTGCAGGGAGATGGAATCGACCTCCAGACGAATCAACTGTCCCTCCGCCGTCAATATCACCAGTTCTTCATCCGGCATGGCTATCTTGAAGGCCGCCAGGCGACCAGTCTTATCGCCCAGGGTTATGCTCTTTAATCCCTTCCCGCCTCGATTTTGTTCCCGGAAATCGGAGAGCGGCGTACGCTTGCCGAAGCCATTCTCGGTCACCAGCAGGACATCGGCCCCCTCCCGATACTTGTCTACTCCTACCACAAAGTCGCTCCGCCCCAGAGTGATGGCCTTGACTCCGGCTGCGGTCCTACCCATGGCCCGGACCTGGCTTTCGTCGAACATGATGGACATGCCTGAACTGGTGGCTACCAGCAAGCGGTCGCCTACCTCTACCCGGCGTACTCCCACCAGGGCGTCATCGTCGTGCAGATTGACCGCGATCAGCCCGTTGCGGCGGATATTCTCAAAAGCTGACAGGGCGACTTTCTTAATAATGCCCTTTCGGGTCACCATCACCAGATGCTGGCTGTCAAAATACCTGGCCGCCACCAGAGTAGTTACCTTTTCATCAGGACGAAGCTCCAGCAGGTTGATGATCGGCAGTCCCTTGGCCTGGCGGGAGTGCTCCGGTATCTGGAATGCGCGGGCGGTAAATACCCGGCCCTGATTGGTAAAGAAGAGCACATTGGCCAAGACGCTGGTGACGCAGATCTCGCTGGCCTCGTCCTCGGCGCGGGTGGTAATGGAGCTAACTCCCTTGCCCCCCCGCCGTTGAGCGCGATATACATCCAGGGGCTGGCGCTTGATATAGCCCCGGTTGCTCATGGTAATGACCACTTCATGGTCATCGATGAAATCCTCGGCATCATATTCCGATGCTTCGGGGGCGATTTCCGTGCGCCGTTCATCGCCATACTTTTTCTTGATATCATCAAGGTCTTCCCGGATCATCTGCCGTATCCTCTCGGGATCGGCCAATATATTCTCAAAATCAGCGATGCGGGCCAGCAGATCACGGTACTCCTCTTCCAACTTGCTGCGCTCTAGGCCGGTGAGCTGCGCCAGACGCATATCGAGGATGGCATTGGCCTGTAACTCAGTGAGCCCGAAATTATTCATCAGGCCCTGCCGGGCTGCGTCACGATCATGACTGCCCCGGATCAGATCGATGATCTCATCAAGGTGGTCGATGGCTATGCGCAGACCCTCCACGATATGCAGCCGGTTCAATGCGATGTTCAAATCATACTCGGTACGGCGGAACAATACCACCCGCCGGTGATCCAGATAATGACGGAGCGCGTCCTTCAAGGTCAAGGTCTTGGGTTCGCCGTTGACCAGGGCTACCATATTTACCCCGAAGCTGTCTTCCATCTGGGTATGCTTGAACAGCTTGTTGACTATTATATTGACATTGGCATCCTTTTTGACCTCGATAACCACGCGGATACCTTTGCGATCCGATTCATCGCGCAGGTCCACGATGCCGTCTATCTTCTTGTCCCGGGCCAGTTCGGCGATCTTCTCCACCAGCCGGGCCTTGTTGACCTGATAGGGTATTTCCGTTACTATTATGGCGTTCTTCCCGCCCTTGCGCTCCTCGATCTCATAGCGCGCCCGCACCTTGATGCTGCCGCGTCCGGTAGCATAGGCCTT
The DNA here is from genome assembly GCA_050258735.1 of Deltaproteobacteria bacterium. Classification (GTDB taxonomy): domain Bacteria; phylum Bacillota; class Syntrophomonadia; order Syntrophomonadales; family Syntrophomonadaceae; genus Syntrophomonas_A. The sequence continues at coordinate 8,796 of JBLMZJ010000086.1, forward strand.
GCGGATGCCGGCAGTACCCATGATGATTCCTGCGGTCGGGAAGTCCGGGCCGGGTATGACCTCCAGCAGTTCCTCCAAGCTCACTTCAGGATCGTCCAGCACCATATGTAGCCCGTCCACCACCTCGGACAGGTTATGGGGCGGTATATTGGTGGCCATACCTACGGCTATGCCGTTAGAACCGTTGACCAGAAGATTAGGTATCCGGGCCGGCAGTACCTGCGGTTCCTCCCGGCTATCGTCATAATTGGGCCGCCAGCCTACGGTTTCCTTGTCGATATCTTTGAGCATTTCCCCGGCGATCGCTGCCATCCGGCTCTCGGTGTAGCGCATGGCCGCTGCGGAGTCACCGTCGATGGATCCGAAGTTGCCGTGTCCGTCTACCAATGGGTAACGCATGGAAAACTCCTGGGCCATCTTGACCATTGCTTCATAAATAGATGAATCGCCATGAGGATGGTATTTACCCATGACTTCTCCCACGATATTCGCCGACTTGCGGTGGGGTTTGTCGTGGGTCATGCCGGTATCATGCAAAACATACAGTATACGCCGGTGCACCGGCTTCAAGCCGTCCCGAACATCCGGCAGCGCCCGGGATACTATGACACTCATAGAGTAATCCAGGAACGAGCGCCTGACCTCTTTTTCTATATCCATTTCCGTAACACGGTCGAAGATATTACCTTCCTGCAACGCCTGGTCCTCCTTTATATATCCAGATTGGAAACATACCGGGCATAGGTCTGGATGAATTCCTTCCGCGGATCCACGTTCTCACCCATCAAGTCGGAAAAGATCTGGTCAGCCGCGATCGCATCATCGATTGTTACCCGCAAAATGGAACGGTTTTCCGGATTCATGGTGGTTCCCCACAACTGTTCCGGATCCATCTCACCCAGACCTTTATAGCGCTGTATAGCCCACTTCTTATTGGAAGCGGTGACGAACTGGTTCATCTTTTCTTCATCATGGAAATAATGTATCTCATTGCCCCGCTTGGTCCCGTATAACGGGGGCTGTGCGATATAGACATAGCCTTGCTCTATCAGATCCCGCATGTAGTTATAGAAGAAGGTGAGCAGCAATACCCGGATATGGGCGCCGTCGACATCAGCATCGGTCATGATAAATATCTTGTGATAGCGGGCTTTTTTGATATCAAAATCCTCCGAAATGCCGGCTCCGATGGCGGTGATCATGGCCTTGATCTCTTCATTGGCAAGGATCCGGTCCAGGCGGGACTTTTGTACATTAAGTATTTTTCCGCGCAGAGGGAGTATCGCCTGGAAGTTACGGTCACGGGCCATTTTAGCCGAGCCGCCGGCCGAGTCTCCCTCTACGATGTAGAGCTCGCAATGCGCCGGATTGCGGTCACTGCAGTCAGCCAGCTTACCGGGAAGTGTGCTGGACTCCAGGGCATTTTTGCGCCGGGTCAGTTCCCTGGCCTTCTTGGCCGCTTCCCGTGCCCGGCGGGCCGAGATGGCCTTCTCTAGTATCTTTCGGGCTATTGGCGGATTCTCATTGAGGTAGTCGTCCATGTATTCATAGACGGCACTTTCTACTATTCCGCGTATGTAGGTATTTCCTAGCTTGGTCTTGGTCTGTCCCTCAAACTGCGGTTCATTGACCAGGACCGATATGATGCCGGCCATACCTTCGCGGATGTCCTCTCCGGACAGGTTGCCGTCACTTTCTTTCAATATATTGTTTTTGCGGGCATAGTCGTTTATCACCCGGGTCAGGGCATTCTTGAACCCTA
>JBLMZJ010000087.1:0-18201 GCA_050258735.1 Deltaproteobacteria bacterium
AGGGGTGCCGATAACAGCGCCATAAGCATTGATGAACGTGCTCTGGGAGTGGTTATCTGATAAAAATACTTGAGCCAAATACTATTACTTCGTTAGGGGTGAGTTCCAACAGGAATTCACCCTAAATAGTCTTATACCCTGACGTATAAATGATAAGATAATAAACAAAAGATATTCAGAATGCTTCTTATTATCAACCGCATTCGCAGGAAGGGACGAGCTTATGCCGATGCAAGAGCAAGGGAAGGATCCCCAACCGGATAATGCAAACATCAGCGGACTGGCTCCAGAAGTCTACTCACCGGCCGCCAGGAGGATTGTTCTGGTCGTTACGACTCTGAGCGCATTTATTACACCGTTTCTTGGATCATCGATCAATATTGCCTTACCTTCCATGGCACACGAATTTTCCCTGAGCGCCGTGATGATGAGCTGGGTAGTCACTGCCTACTTGCTATCCGCGGCCATCTTTCTGGTCCCTTTTGGCCGGCTTGCGGATATATACGGCCGTAAAAAAATGTATCTTACAGGTAACGCCCTGATTGCATTATCCTCTTTGCTGGCTGCATCGGCCACCTCCTACTCTATGTTGATTTTCGCCCGTATCCTGGGTGGATTGGCCTCTTCCATGGTTTTTGGAACCGGCACGGCCATCCTGATCTCAGTTTATCCGCTGAACCAGCGCGGCCGGGTGATCGGGATCAGTGTAGCCGGTACCTATTTTGGGTTGTCGCTGGGGCCTCTGCTCGGCGGTTGGCTTACCCAGTACCTGGGCTGGCGCAGCATTTTCATCTTCATCGTTCCTATCGGCCTCATAACCATGGCTTTGATCCATTGGGCAATCAAAAAGGATTGGGCAGAGGCCAGGGGTGAGCGTTTTGACCTGCTAGGTTCACTATTGTATTCGGTGGCAATATACATGGTGATGCACGGGCTTTCCAAGCTGCCATCCATCCCGGGTTTTGTCACTATAGTGGGGGGTTTGGCCGTAATAGGATTCTTCTTTGCCTGGGAATCACGGATAGATCATCCAGTATTGAACGTCAGACTTTTTCGGCATAACCTTGCCTTTACATTCTCTAATCTGGCCGCGCTTATCAATTACAGCGCCACCTTTGCAGTGACCTTCTTATTGAGCCTCTTCCTGCAATATATCAAGGGCTTGACTGCAATACAGGCTGGATATATCCTGGTTTTTCAGCCGGTGATCATGTTCATTTTCTCCCCCTTCGCCGGACGGCTCTCGGACCGCGTCGAACCACGACTGGTCGCCTCTGTGGGTATGGGATTCTGTGCGCTTGGCCTGGCGCTGTTGGGTAATATCAGCAGCCACACTGGTCTGAGCCACATAATAGCCTGTCTGGTACTTCTCGGCCTGGGTTTTGCTCTTTTCACTTCCCCCAACACCAATGCCGTAATGAGCTCAGTAGAACAGCGTTTTTACGGGGTTGCCTCCGGTACTCTGTCTACCATGCGCCTGATCGGGCAGATGATGAGCATGGGGATCGTAACCATGATAATATCCTTATATGTGGGCAGTATGAAAATCTCTCCAGTAAGCTTCCCGCACTTTCTCCAGGCCAACCGAATAAGCTTTATCGTGTTTGCGCTGCTCTGCGCCCTGGGAGTATTGGCCTCCCTCGCTAGAGGCAAAGTCCATTCGGCCACCGGGAAACCTTCCTGATTGGCCGTAATTTTCACCACAATGCAGTATTATCTTTGCTCTGATCATATCTGACTTCCCAGAATCTATCTCACCACTGAGTTATATCTTATTTAAAATAAACTGCAGGTTTTATCGTTTGACATCTCCATTTTGGTTATATAATATAATTATATTATATAAGTTTGTGGGGTGCTGCGGTGGAAAAGATCGATACCAGTCTAGTCAACAAGATAATGGATGCATTTGAATGTGCCCGGGAGGCTCTGGCCCTGTTGCCACAAATGCCACCAAACATAAAGCCGGTTTATTTTCGCATCCTCAATGCGATCTATAAGATCGGCGGCAAATCGAACAGTGCGCGAGTTTCCGACATCAGCAAGGTATCGGGATTGCTGCTTCCAAACGCAACCAAGGTCATAAATGAAATGGTTGAACTGGATATTGTAGAAAAATTCACCTCGGAATCGGACAAACGTGTAGTATTAGTACGTGCGACCGGACTGGGCCAGGAGTATATCCACAACTATGTTATCAGCTTCATCGAGGGTTTGGAGAAGGAATTCTCAAAAATCAACGAAGTGGACTGCATAATCATGATCGAAACCATCCACAAGGTATCTCGAGCGATGAAAACAGTCTATCAGGAATAAAAAAGCGAACAGGATAGGAGATATAACTATGTTCAAGGTCAATGATTATATAGTCTATGGTTTGACTGGAGTATGCCAGGTCGTGGATATCACGAAAGGTGACAATGCAGATAACTGTCGTACCGAATACTATGTTTTACAGCCGGTTTACAGCGATAATATAACCATTAAGGTCCCGGTCAACAATTCCAGTATTCTGATGAGGGCAGTTTGTTCGAAAGAAGATATTATGTCGATGATTGCAATGATGCCCGGCATTCAGACTATATGGATAGATAACGAAAAGCAAAGAATGAATGATTACAAAGCCGCGCTGAAAACCGGAAAAATCGAAGAATGGGTCAAGATCATAAAGACCCTGTACCTGGAGAGAGAAGCCAGATCGGTCGATGGCCGGAAGCTCAGAAAGACCGACGAAGATATATTATGCACTGCACAAAAATATCTGAATGAAGAGTTTGCCATCGCTTTGAACATTGGACCCGATGAAGTACCGGACTATATTCTCAGACACATCGTGTAAGAATCATTGATCTCTTCGCGAAATAAATGCAATGACCGGGAATGGATAAAGGCATGCACAGTTTTTCTAAATCCATAAGCTGCCTGGTCTATTTACAGGCTGCAGTTGCTAATTAATATCTTAGGTACATGGTATTTGTTTCCGTCATCGGCCTGATTATTAGACCTTCCAGCCGCCGTCCAGGGCAATGACTTGCCCATTGATATATGCAGCTTTTTGCGATAAGAGGAACAAGCAGGCCGCAGCCACGTCCTCTGGTTGGCCCAAACGACCCAGAGGTATCTCACCGGCCAATCCGACCAGTTCGTCCAGAGTCATCTCTGTTTTGAGCATGTCAGTAGCAATCGGTCCGGGTGCCAGGGCGTTGACCCTTATTCCCGAGGGACCCACCTCGGCGGCCAGTGAACGGGTCAATGCGATCAATGCGCCTTTGGAGGCCGAATAGACTGATTCAAATGCCGCACCTTGCTGACCCCATATAGAAGCTATGTTAACTATGGAACCGCAGCGGCGCGCTATCATCCCGGGCAGGGCACGGCGCATGCAAAGGAAGGCCCCCTTGAGATTCACCCCCATCAGCTCGTCCCACTGATCCTCAGTTGTATCTTGGAGAAGCCCCCGCAGAGAGATGCCGGCGTTGTTTATCAGCCAATCGACCGGGCCCAATTCCTCTTCGACCTGGCGAAACATCGCTTCAACCTCGGCAGCAATGCTTATGTCAGCCTTTACTGCCAGAACCCGGCTGCCCAGACTCTGCAATTGCTCTGAGAGTTTCATTGCGGCTGATTCTGAACGGTGATAGTTTAGTGCCACCGGCAGACCTTCCGCTGCCAAAGCCTTGACGATCGCTGCCCCGATTCCCCTGCTGCCACCGGTTACCAGACAGACTGCCTGCTGTTCATCCATTTTCATATGTATCCCCCTGTTCATGCACACAAGTAAGGCGCGCTGCCATCGGTCTCCTCAGCGCTTACGTAGCATACTTCTCTAAAATATAAAAAAATGCCCTTCTATATTATAAGGGCATTTTTTGGTCTCTCAACTTCTCATTTACGGTGGCGGAGAAAGAATGGACTTCTCTGGGTTAACTTGGGTTCTTTAACTCGCAATGGACCACCTAAACGATTTATATTATTCAAAAAGTGAAGGGAACTTGGGTCTCTTGGGTCTAGCCTTGGTCTACCTTAATTGAAAGGAGCGTTTAACTCTGGTTCTGGGACTGACATCCTGATCTCCTGTTTCTCCGCCACCTTGATTATATTATATGCAGAATTTCCCGATAAATCAAGGCAAAGCAATTATGTAAACATTTCCAACCAAGCATCGCAATTAATACTCTATTCCCAAATCGATAGCATTATGATATCATATTTATATCATAATAAAGGGGTGTTTGGCATGCAGGAAAAAATGGCATGGAAGATCAATGGTTTCTTGGCATTGATAATAGCTCTGCTCCTTCTGGTCGCTTCATTCTGGTTCTACGCCTCAGAATCGATTGGTCTGGGTTCACTATTGCTGTTGCTCGCTTTCCTTGGTTTCATCGGCATAACCGTTGTACAGCCTAACCAGGCCAAGGTGGTCGTCTTCTTCGGGAAATATTTGGGCAGTATTCGTGATTCAGGCATCTGGATGACAATACCCTTTTCGGGAAGGCATAAAGTCTCTTTGCGGGTCAGCAATTTTAACAGCAAAACCCTTAAGGTAAACGACATAGAAGGAAATCCGGTTGAGATCGCGGCAGTTATTGTTTTTAAGGTCATCGATACGGCCCGGGCTATGTTTGATGTAGATAACTACGAACAATTTGTGGAGATACAGAGCGAGACAGCCCTCCGCCACGTAGCCACCAAGTATCCCTACGATGATTTTGAAAGCGGTCAGATCTCACTGCGGGCCAATGCAGAAGAAGTAGCCGAAGAACTGGCCCGGGAACTGCAGGACCGCCTGGAGGTGGCCGGGGTGCAGGTACTGGAGGCGCGTCTTACTCACCTGGCTTACGCGACCGAGATAGCCAGCGCTATGCTGCAGCGCCAGCAGGCCAGTGCCATCATCGCTGCACGTCAAAAAATAGTCGAAGGTGCTGTCGGTATGGCCCAGATGGCTATTACTCAGATGGAACGGGACGGCATCCTTGAATTGGATAGTGAACGTAAGGTAGCCATGATCAATAATCTGCTGGTAGCTGTTATTTCAGAACGCGGAGCCCAACCCATCCTAAATACCGGCAGTCTGTATTAGGTGGTATAATGCAATGGCAGGTCAGAAGAAAAGCTTTCTGCTGCGTATCGATCCAAATATATATGCTGCCCTGGAAAAATGGGCAGATGACGAGTTTCGCAGTGTGAACGCTCATGTTGAATATCTGCTGCGCGAGTCACTGAAAAAGACAGGGCGACTTGGCAAACCATCGATACCCGCAGAAAACCCGGATAAGACAGGAGAAAAATGAATATACAGGCCCTGGGGTGACTTCACCACCAGGGCCTGTTTTTCACTTGATATAGCTAACCATGGATCAGACGGGGCAAACATCGGGTGCAGGTCCACAAGGCCTTTCCCTGATGTTTTAATGGCAGCAGGTAAGCCTCTTCCTCACTGGTCTGGCAGAAGCTGCAGTTCTGCGGAATATAGGGCAGGATCCGCTGACCCCGCCGTGCTACGGCTTCTTCAGAGAAACCTTCCGCTTCTCTGGTTTCCAGGGAGAGTGCTCCCAACGGACATACCCCAAGACAGAAACCGGCACCATCACATAGCTCCTCTTTTAGAACTTTGGCCTTACCGTTCTCCAGTACCAGGGCCCCTTCGGCACAAGGACTTATACAGGCTCCGCAGCCGTTGCACAATTCTTCATTTATCCTGACAATGGTCCGCATCGTCATAAATTATCAACTCCTTGCCAGCAAGCCCTAGTGATGAGTCCCGTCCACCACTTTGACCCCTTTGCTTTCGATATTCTTGCGGATCTCATCATAATGGGGACAGGGCGGATAATTTCCTGACAGCTTCATACATGATGAAAGGTGTACCACATCCAGTCCATGCTTTTTCAGAGAATCAACCAGTCTCGAAACCCTCCGCCCCGGACAGCCGCCGCAGGTAAAATATCCGATGATCTCAGCATCCTGCCCATAGGACTTGAAATTCTGTTTCCGGTTGTTAAAGGCCTTGAAACAGGCTACCCCCGGGCAAACCTCGGATACCGTTTCGCAGCGTACAACCGCTATCCGGGTCGGCTTCTTATCCTTGGCACTGTCTTCTTCAGCAAATGAGATATATTTTTCCCGACTGTGGCGGACGTCCTCAGCAGTCACCTCATTTGCCCCGCGTTCCGTAGCTTCGGTCTCAACGGCCCGTGAAGCCATGTCCCGAACAAAAGCCGGCACCTTCTCCAATTCTTTCTTAGCCTCTGCTGTCCATTTCATCATAGTCACTCCTTATCCCGGATCGCAGGTTGCTTAACCAATCGCTCTGATCAGTATTTTAACCCAGAATAGCTCTTAAATCCTCATCTGCCGTAGTTATCGGCTTGATGTCAAAGTTTTTGACCAGTACATCCAGGACCCCGGGCGTGATAAAAGCCGGCAGGGTCGGCCCCAGGCGTATATTCTTAATACCCAGGAAAAGGAGAGTCAACAACACCGCCACCGCCTTCTGCTCGTACCAGGAAAGGATCATAGAAAGCGGAAGTTCATTAACGCTGCATTCAAAGGCATTGGCCAGAGCTACAGCTATCTGGATGGCAGAATACGAATCGTTGCACTGTCCCACATCCAACAGACGAGGAATGCCGTCGATAGCCCCCAGTTGTTTATCAAAAAAGCGATACTTGCCACAGCCCAGAGTGAGGACCACTGTATCAGACGGGGTTTTCTCCACCAACTCCGTAAAGTAGTTCCTGCCTGATTTTGCGCCATCGCAGCCGCCGACCAGGAAGAAGTGTTTTATCGCTCCCGCCTTTACCCCCTCGACGATCTTATCGGCCACCCCTAAAACGCTGTTGCGGGCAAACCCTACCATCACGCTTCCCTGGTGTGAGTCCTCGGAGAATCCAGGCATCTGTAGTGCCATCTGGATCAACGGTTCATAGTTCCCTTTTTCAAGATGGGTCAGACCCGGATAACCTACCGGGCCGGCAGTAAATACATTCTTCTGGTAGGCATCTTTCGGCGGCATCAGGCAATTGGTAGTCATGAGAACAGGCCCCGGGAAATCGGCAAATTCCTTCTGCTGGTTCTGCCAGGCAGTGCCGTAGTGGCCTACCAGGTGCGGGTAAACGTTCAACTCCGGATATCCATGAGCGGGCAGCATCTCGCCATGGGTATAGATCGAAATATCCCGGCCTTCAGTGGCTTCCAACAGGGCCTTCAGATCTTTTAGATCGTGTCCGGAAACCAGTATGCATTTGCCTGTTTTATGGCCCAGTGAAACATTGCTTGGGGCGGGATGGCCAAAGGCAAAGGTATTGCCTTCATCGAGCAATTCCATAGCTCGCAGGTTGATTTCACCACAGCCCAGTACGCGTCCCAGCCAGAAATCCACGTCATCGGACCGGGTCCCAAGCGCAGCCAGTGATTTGTAGATGAAGTCATATATTTTTTCATCTTCTTGTCCAAAAACGATGGCATGATGTGCATAGGCCGCGACGCCCTTGATACCGTACAGCAGTATATGCTGCAATGATCTGATATCCTCCGGGGCCTTAGCGTCTACAGGCAGACCAACCCTCTGCCCGTCCCTGATCATATCATCCAGGCTGCCCCCTTGGTAGTTGGCAGAGATATCGCTAAATCTAGCATCATTCCCTGACCGCCGCAGGTTCTCGCTGATCAGTTCCCGCAGGGAAATCGTTTTCAGGATATAGAGCCGCAGACTCTCGGGATCAAAATTGACGTTGGTCAAGGTGGTGAAAATAGCTTCCATGACAAAATGGTCTACAACAGGATCCTTGATCCCGGCCTCTCTGGCGGCTACCGCATAAAAAGACAAACCTTTCAGGCTGAATAATAAAAGGTCCTGCAAACTGGCAATAGATTCATCCTTCCCACAGACTCCGATTTTAACACATCCACCCTTGCTGGTTTGTTCACACTGAGTACAAAACATGCTAAATCCTCCTCACTTTTTTCAATTAAAGTCTTTGCCCGGTCTTCAGTCATCAGCGATTGTTAGTTGGATATTATTGATAAATTTTATCCACAATTAAAGGACATTTTTTCTCGTGAAAATCTTATGGATCAAACCTTAAGCATGTCGGCCAGAGTTTCCCTACGCAGTTCGTCCAACAGGGCTTGCTGCGCCCGGGCAAGATTCCTGGAAACCGGGCAGGTCGGCTGATTAGGACAATCATAGCCCGGCGATAAACACTGATTGAGAGTTATAGGCCCCTCTACCGCTGCTATGATATCGGCCAGGGTGATCTGGTCAGCTGACCTGGCCAACCTCACACCGCCGCTGGGGCCACGCTGAGTTATGACCAGGTCTGCCATAGCCAACAACTTGACCGTCTTTTTGAGAAAATCCTCGGGAATATCCTGTTGCTCGGAGATGAACCTCGCTGAAAGGAGTTCCCCCCAAGGTGCTTTTGCCAACTCCAGCATGGTTCTTATGGCATATTCGCTCTGTCTTGTTATCTGCATGTCGCTTCCTCTTTTGTGGATAATTTTTATCCTATTTATCTTGTATCAGATATATTACCCGGTGTCAACATCAGTTAATAGTTTTTAAGTCAGAATTTCATTTTTTATCAAATAAATAAAGGAACATTCTTACAAGGTGTCGAAACAAACTATAAGTCTGCAAAACCAGGCAAATCCGCTTGGTCACCCCGTTTGGACCCAGTATTATTGATGACTTCCACGCCATAACTATTTGACGGGTGATTTCATGAGAATTATCGCAATTACCAACCAAAAAGGCGGTACCGGCAAAACCACTTCCACTATCAATATCGGAGCAGGATTGACTCGTCTGGGTAACCGGGTCCTTTTGATCGACCTGGATCCTCAGGCCAATCTGAGTTTTTCCCTCGGGCTGGGTGATCCCGCCAGCTTGCCTAATATATATGAGGTCCTTAAAGGAAGGATTTCCCTGGCCGAAGCTGTTATTGAAGTCAACAGCATGGGGCTGGTTCCGGCAAGTCCGGAATTGGTCAAAATGGAGAGTGAGATGGCTTCTAACAAGGATAAGGCAGCTCTCTTGCAAAAAGCTCTTAATGGTCCGCTGGATTGGGACTATATCCTTTTGGATTGCCCGCCCAGTTACGGGCTGATAACCCTGAATGCTCTGACGGCAGCCCAGGAACTTTATGTTCCGGTGCAGGCTGAATTCCTGGCTCTGCAAGGCATGAGCAAGCTGCTGGAAACGATTGAAACCGTCCAGCGGGAGTACAACCCTTTACTAAGGTTCAGTGGTATCATCGCCACCCGTTATGACCAGCGCCGGGTTTTGAACCGTGAAGTGATCGAAAGCCTTTCCGAACATTTCGATGATAAACTATTCACTACCCTCATTCATGAGAACATAGCATTGGCTGAAGCCCCCAGCTTTGGTCAGGATATATTCAGCTACCGTCCCGACAGCAATGGTGCCCGAGACTACATGTCGTTATGCCTTGAAATCATGGAAAGGAGATAATCCAATGGCTCAAAAGAAACGTCTAGGTAAAGACCCCTTTGCCAACAAAACTCCGGCTTCGGATCCCCAGCCTGCTGCTCCGACAGCTAAAGAACCGAAAATCAAGGCAGCTCCAGCGCAAAAAACTGCTGCAGCCAAAAAAACGACGTCCAGTTCAGCTGCCCCCGAAGTTAAAACCCCGGCTCCAGCTCCGTCCGATCCAAAAGTTGATAAACCGGTAGCTGTAGTAAAGGATGCCGTAAGCGGACGGGATGCTGAAATAGAGAGCATCCGCCGGGAATTGGCTGAACTCCAGACCCTGGTCCTCAAATTGCAGCAGCAGATGGAAGCCATGCGGCAATGGAATGAGACTCTAATATCGCCATGGCAGTGGTGGTTTTCATTCTTTTCATGATTCACGATAAGAAACTGGTTGCCTCTGCCATCCGTTTTCATTGACTGTATCAGGAAATCCATCATATAATTTATTAATAGCCACTATTTATTCCACTCTTTTCTTTTCTGATCGCTGATATTTCCAACTAACAAGCGCAATACCATTGACATTTGAGTTGTCTGAATATTATGACTCTTTAAAATTTACCGACAATACGCATTTCTTCTTTAACATTCTTGTAAAGGAGGCGAGCAAGCCGCTAAGGAAAAGAAGAACGTTGTTATTTAAGGGGGAGAGAGAGAAATGGACTTCGAAACAGTTATTTACACAAAAGAGGAAGGGGCAGCTATTGTACAGCTCAACCGGCCTGAAGTGCTCAATGCCTTCAATGAACAGGTACTTAAGGAATTAGAAATGGTCGCCGACGATGTTACAAGGGACGATAAGGTCAAGGTGCTGGTGATAAAGGGTAATGAAACCGCCTTTGCCGCCGGCGCAGACATCAAAGACTTCGTTTCCTACAGCCCAAGTGATGCCCACCAGTACATTTACCAGGTCCAGGTATCCATGGGGAAATTGATTGGCATGGGCAAGCCAACGATAGCCTCAATAGCAGGTTACGCTCTGGGCGGCGGCTGCGAGCTGGCTCTGGCCTGCGACCTCCGCATAGCTGCTAATACAGCTCACTTTGGTCTTCCCGAAATTAACCTGGGCATCATCCCGGGTGGAGGCGGCACCCAGAGACTTACCCGCCTTATCGGAGAAGGCAAAACCAAAGAGCTTATCATGCTGGGAGAGGTATTCGATGCACAAACGGCCTATGAATTAGGGCTGGTCAACTTCCTGGTCCCCCTCTCGGATCTGGAGGAACAAACCCGTAAACTGGCTAAAAAACTATGCAGAAAACCCCCACTAGCTATTCGAACCGCCAAAGAGCTGATCCAGCTCAGTTATGACGTAGACATATACAATGGTCTGATGATGGAAAAAGAGAAATTCGCCTATCTGTTCTCCACTGAAGATCAAAAAGAAGGCATGACCGCCTTTTTGGAAGGCAGGAAAGCCGCATTTACTGGTAAATAATATGAAGGGGGTAATAATATGAGCAGGTTCCAGGAAATGTACAAGGAAAAACTGACCAGTGCGGAGGAGGCAGCAAAACTTATTAACAGCGGCGACACCCTGCTGGCACCGCTTTCCAACGGCCAGCCCTTGGCCCTGGTAAACGCAGCAGCTCAGCGTATAAGAAACGACGAGCTAAGAGATATCACCTATGTTTCCGGTGTTGACGTGCGCTGGTTTGACCTCTATCACCCGGATCTGGTAGGAAAGGTTTTGATAGAATCAGGCTTCGTCTCGATCGCTACCCGCCACGGCATGGCTGAAGGCCTATTCACCTATACCCCCTGCCGTCTGGGACAGACGGTCGATATGATCGAGAAATGCCGTTCGGTACAGGTCGCCTGTATGGTGGTATCACCTATGGACCGCCATGGCTTCTTTTCCACCGGCTGCAATGTCGACTGGGGCTGGGAAGGAGCCAAGAGACACAATCCCCGTGAAATCATAGTGGAAGTAAACGAGAACATGCCACGCACCTACGGCACCAACCATCTGCACATCAGCGAGGTCTCGGCGGTTATCGAGAACCATATCCCGCTTTTCGAACTGCCTCCCATCCCGGTCACCGACAAAGACGAGAAGATCGGCCGCTTTATCGCAGATATGATCGAAGACGGCTCCTGTATCCAGATCGGTATAGGAGGTATGCCTAATGCCATTGCCAATTTCCTGTTGGACCGCAAGGACCTGGGAGTGCATTCGGAGATGCTGACCGACAGCATGGTCGATCTTTATGAAGCAGGAGTAATTTCCTGCAACAAGAAAAATTTCATGCCCTATAAGTGGATCGGTTCCTTTGCCCTGGGCACCCGTAAACTATATGACTTTATCGATGAAAACCCGCTGGTGGAAATGCATTCCACCCGTTTTGTGAACGATCCCTATATCATCGGCAAGAATGACAAGATGATATCGGTTAACGCCACCGTAGAAGTAGACCTCTCCGGGCAGGCAGCGTCTGAATCAATCGGAACAACGCAGTATTCGGGAACCGGAGGTCAGTTGGACTTTGTGCAGGGTGCCTGGCGTTCCAAAGGCGGCAAATCCTTCCTGACCCTCTATTCCACCTACACCAACAAGGACGGGGAGCTCAAATCCAAGATAGTGCCTACCCTCTCACCCGGAATATTTACTACAGTATCCCGTACCGATATCGAGTATGTGGTAACTGAATATGGCGTGGCCAATCTGAAAGGGCAAAACCTGCGCACTCGGGTAAAAGAACTTATCAGCATCGCTCACCCGGATTTCCGGCCCTGGCTGGAATGGGAAGCTCGCAATATGAACTACATCCCCTAGAAAACAACAAAAGGAGCGGGTTTACCCGCTCCTTTTATTTTGTAAAAAAGGTTTAGCAAGAAGTGAAAAGGTATTAGCGCAAGGCTATCTTTTCGTTTATCGGTATGGTTTATTCCCGGCTCAGTTGGTCTATAGCCTTAACTGTATATTCAATATCCTCCATAGTGTTGAAGAGTCCGGGGCTCAGGCGGCAGGCTCCCAGCTCAAAGCTGCCGATGGTCTGGTGTGCCAGGGGGGCACAATGCAATCCGGAACGAGCTATGATGCCAAACCGGAGGTCCAGGTTCATGCTGACGTCTCCGCAATCCCGGTCTTCGATGTTAAAAGCAACCACCGCCACTCTTCTGACCGGGTCCTCGGGGCCATATACCTTGACCCCTTTTATTTCCTGCAAACCGGCAAGGAGTGCCCGGGTCAATTTCAATTCATGCTGTCGAATGTGTTCCAGGCCAGTATCCCTGATAAAAGCGACGCCGGCAGCCAATCCGGCTATCCCAGGCGTATTTAGTGTCCCGCTTTCCAGGCGGTCCGGCATATATTCCGGGTGGACCAGGCTCTCCGACAAGGACCCGGTACCGCCCTCCTTTAAGGGCTTGATTATGAGGCCGGGACGTACATACAATCCTCCGGTGCCCTGCGGGCCCAACAGTGCTTTATGCCCGGTGAAGGTCAAGATATCAATATTATACTCCTCAGCATCAAGCGGCAGAACCCCTGCTGTCTGAGCACTGTCCACCATAAAAATGATCCCATTCTCCCTGGCTATCTTGCCAACTTCTTTTATGGGCATGATCGTGCCAGTAAGATTCGATGCATGCAAGAGACATATCAATCGGGTATTAGGTCTGATGGCACGTCTGATATCCTCAGGGTCCAGACTGCCGTCTCCGGAGCAGATTACCCGGGTCCATTCCACTCCCAGGCCTGACAATACATGCAAAGGCCGCGCTACCGCATTGTGTTCCATACTGGTGGTGATAACATGATCTCCCGGCACCAGTATCCCCTTCAGGGCCAGATTGATAGCCTCGGTGATATTCATAGTGAAGGCTATTCTTGAGCTGTCGGCAACGTTAAAAAGTGCGGCGAGGGCTTCCCTGGCTTCCAGGACGACAGACCCGGCACTACGAGTGGCCTGATGACTGCCCCTTCCGGGATTACCTCCCAGATTGCGGTTGAAATGATCCATTGCCGCATATACACTTTCCGGTTTCGGGAAAGAAGTGGCTGCATTGTCTAGATATACTGTTTTCATAGCCTGCTCCCCCTTCCGGGATAAATCATCATTCAAAGCCTCTATATTGTCAATACCCGATCTGCTCCAGTCAAGATCTCTACTGCGGTATACATATTGGTGACCTTGCCTGCCATAAGTTTATCCTTAACACCATAAAAGTCCAGGCAGGTCCCGCAGGAGAGCACTTCAATACCCTTTTGCTCCAGGGCCTGCAGATGTTCCAATACCGGAGAGCCAACCGTAGTTAACTTGACCCCGCTGTTCATAAAGATCAGGTGAGCGACCTTCCCGTCCAACTCGTTAAGGCTAAACAGGAAGCTCTTCATTAGGATCCCGCCCAGTTCGGGATCACCTTCCCCAAAGAGGCTGCTCTTTATCAAGATGGCTACCACCGCATCTTTAGCAACAGGGGATTCCATCAGTTCCTGTCCCGGGACCATGTGCAAACGGACTTCTGCCTCGAGCTTTTCAACGGTAAGTTCATAACCCTGACTGCGAGCCAGCTTGCTGACATTCTCCACTGCTGCATCGTTGTCTACTATGGTGGTGATCTGTGCCTTATTATCATCCTCCATGGCCCGTTTGGTCAAAATGACCGGTTCCGGGCAATTCAGCCCCCGGGCATCGATTATTCTGCTCATCAAATTCATCCTTTCTATTTATATATATCTTATCCTTGATTCCATGCTAAATATTTTGGCCTTCCCGGGCCAGCAACGTTGCTCAAGTGTGGTGCTCCAATAATGCGTTATATATATAATAACGTATAGTTATAATATATATCAACAGTATTTTGCTTTATAAAAATGTTAGGAAATTCCATGAATTGATCCTCTAGATTTTCCCTTAAGGTATGGTAGGCAATATTTCGAGCCTGAACGCACATTCTGTTTTTATGCCCATCTACAGGCGTTTCACCCAAAAGGTTGTGTTTTAGTGAAAATTTGTACTTTCATCCACATAGTAATAGGCTTTTGTTATAATAGTTAGTATCGAAGCTTTTATGTCTCATGAGGATGGTGATAATCTGAAAGCGATCGATCTCTCCTCTTTACCGATAGGTAGAGTTCTGGCCAGAGATATCTACGATTCCGAAGGCCGCCTTTTATTACCGAAGAATATTATGCTCAAGCCATCGCATCTGCAGCACTTATTGAATCTCAATCATAAAACTATCTATGTAATAGAGGATACTCACATCAACCGCCCGCAACCCAAAGAAATGAGGCAAGAACAAGAAGAGACCCTGCTTCCCGTTGCCTTCGTCAGTGCGGTGGAAACGGTCCGTAATCTCATGTGCCAGGTCATTGAAGGTCATATCATAAAGCGCTCCGAGGTGGAAGACACCATAGACTTGATCGTACCTGAGATCATCCATACCAACAACGTATGGCATTGTTTAAACAAAATCAGGGTACAGGACGATTATACTTTTCAGCACTCGGTTTCTGTATGTGTTATTGCAGTGAAGATAGGTCAGGCCCTGGATATGCCAGAAGGGCAGTTAAGACAAATGGGAATAGCCGGTCTGTTGCACGATGTAGGCAAGGCTAAAATTCCTCCGGAGATCCTTAAAAAGCCCGGCCCGCTTAATCCTGTGGAACTTACGGAGATGCGTAAACACCCTTTGTATGGAAGCCAGATCGTTAATGACATTTCTTTCTCGGATCGGGATATCGTCACGGCTGTGCTGCAGCATCACGAATATGCTGACGGTCGCGGTTATCCGCTGCAGCTGTGCGCAGAAAAGATCCATCCCTATTCCAGGATCATTGCCGTAGCCGACGTTTTCGATGCCATTACCTCCGAGCGCTATTACCGGCCGCGCTTTTCATTGCTGAGTGCAATAGAGGAGATAACCCGCGAAACTTTCGGGCATCTGGACCCGGCAATAACCAGACGTCTGGTCAGATACATCCTGAACATAGTCCCGGGAGAGAAGGTACAGTTGAATACCGGTGAGAGAGCACGCGTGGTATTGGCCAATGAAAGAGAGCCCATGCGGCCGTTGATCCAAACTGCCGACCGTTTCATAGACCTGAGCGAAGAACGTGATCTAACTATAGAAAACCGCCTGTAGTCGGTATATGACAAACAACCGGGCCTTTGACCGGATAGCGAGCTGGATAGGTACATGCCCGAGAGCCTTTTTTATCATCTTTTCCACCCGCTATGCTAAGAGGCCCTTTTGCATACCTGCTGTTGATATCGGTAATAATAGCCATAGTAATCGTTAGAAAGGATAGGTTGTTATGGCTCTGCTCGGTGATCCCTTTATTGCCAACCTCCCCCGCCAACTGTCCAACCAGGAACTAGCTCAGGCTATAAGGGTGGATATAGCTGGCGAACTGGAAGCCATTATCGGATATGAGGCTCATGTAATGGCCACCAGTGACGAAAAGGTCAAAAAAGTGCTTACTCACATTGCCAATGAAGAAAGACGGCATGTCGGCGAACTTCAGCAGCTGCTGTATATGCTCAGTCCGGCTGAACAGGAATACATCCAGAAGGGTGTCCAGGCCATCCAGCAGCAACAGGCTCAAAACTTTCAGGTTCCCATGCAATAAGCTCAAGACATACGAGGCACGGAGATAAGTCCATCTCCGTGCCTTATTATTCGAAGTGCACTGCCAGCCAGATACAGGGTGGCTGCTTGGATGTATATTCGACCCGGTGTTTTTCGTGGGCCTGCAGGAGCAAACAATCCCCTGCCGCCAGCTTTTGCTTTCGGCCATCAGCCCATTCCAGCCCGGCCTCCCCCTGCAGAAGCACGACCCATTCTTGCTTGTCCTGGTCATACCAGAAACCCTCAGGGGAAACCTGGCCCGCCGACACAATGCGTTCGATCCGTAACCCCTGGCTTAATAAAATGGTTTCTAAAACCTCTTCCCGATCGATTTCCCGTGGCAATGCAAAGATATTGTACATAGGCTGTGCCTCCTACCGGTATATTTAAGGTAATTATAAATCACTGACTGCCATCCAGGATAAATATCGGAATAACAAAGGAAATCGATGGTCTTTTGTTTAATACTCTGGTCATATCATAATGGAAGTACCGATCACATCAACTACTGTTGTGATCGTCCTATCACATCGCCACCTCAAAAGGAGGGGAAAAATGAGCCTGGCTATAAGTATCATCCTGGCCTATCTTGTTGGCAGCTTACCCACCGCCTACCTGGTCGGCATTTATACCAAAAACATCGATATACGCCAGCATGGCAGCGGAAACATGGGAACCATGAATACCGGAGGTGTCCTCGGATGGCGTTGGGCTTTGATCGTATTTATCGTTGATCTGGCCAAAGGCATAATGTCAGTATATCTTAGCAGATGGGGCGGTCTGGATCCGTTATTAACGGCCAGCGCTGCGGTTATCGGACATTGTTATCCGATCTGGCTGCGTTTCAGAGGCGGAAAAGGCCTGGCCACCGCATTGGGGGCCATGCTGACTATCACTGCCTTCCCCTATATCGCGGTGTTTGTTGTTGGCTGGACTTCAGTTTGGATCTTTTACCGGGCGGGATCTTTCCTGGCCTCTTACAGCAGCAAAGTGACCCCGCCCATAGAGGACCTCTTTTCCGACCGGGCCAACCTCATGGGCATAACGGTATTGATGATCTATGCTCTACTGTCCGGTCCGGATTGGTGGCTGGTACTGCTGACTGCAATTATCATGTCCCGCTTGCTGCAATCGCTATTGACAAAACGAAAGTCTGAATAGTAAAAGCCGGAATCATCGTTCCGGCTTCTGTTCCTGCACTTATACTTGTTCGCCTTTTTCTTCTTATCCTCATGGGGGCCGCAGCCACTCAGGAGGATACCGCGCATATCGCGGATCTTGATCCGATTGGGATCAATGATAATAGGCTTTTCAGTTTCACGTAGGTTTACCGGTACCGGTCTTTTTCCCTTTTTCGCCATCGCCTCCACCTCCATTCCGGCAATCGCCTTAAACCACTTTATCTTGGCCAAGCCGACCTCAAGTATTATATAATACCGTTAATAACATTTTCAATCGATATAGGTATATATGAGAGAAGGTCAGGAATCTATGAATGTATTGGTCTTTGGTTTGGGTGCATTGGGCACCGTTTATTCGTGTTTGCTAAAGGAACAGGGGCATAAGGTCTATGGAGTTGATATGGCCGCCACTGTTAAGGCGATAAGTGATCAGGGCGTAGAGGTGAGCGGCATCTGGGGCGAGCACTCAGCCCGGCTGGATGGGGTGGTTACCAATATCGGCGAACTTGGTTCCGGTGATTATGATCTTATAATCCTGACTGTCAAGGCCTTCGATACTGCCCTGGCCGCAGAGAAATTGATCCCGGTTATCGGCGCCAATACTCTTGTCATCCTGGCTCAGAACGGCTATGGCAATTATCAGGCTGCCCTGGGTTCCGTCCCGGCTGAACAACTCATCGTTGGTCGTGTGATATTTGGTTCAGAGACTGAGGCGCCGGGAAGAGCCAAAGTTACAGTTATAGCCGATGATGTGATCCTGGGTTCCCCGGAGGGATTGATCGAGTACCCCCGGTTGGAAGAGTTATCCGCCCTGTTTTCCCAGGCCGGCATTCCCACCCGTGCAAGTGAAAAGATAATGCAGTACGTTTGGGGCAAGATCATCTACAATTCAGCCCTGAATCCGCTGGGAGCCATTTTGGAAACAGCCTATGGCCGTCTGGCGGA
>JBLMZJ010000088.1:0-43526 GCA_050258735.1 Deltaproteobacteria bacterium
CTTATGCCTACGATGATAAAGAGATCCAGCTTGTAGATCTCGCCAATGGAGAACAACTACCTGAGCAAGTTATAAAGGACATAACAGGCGATAAGATTATTAAGGCCGCCTACAATGCTCAGTTTGAACGAGTTTGTTTATCAAAACACCTGAACCTGCAACTATCACTAGTATCGTGGTATTGCACAGCAGTGCAATCGGCCATGCTCGGGTTGCCTTTATCCCTGGAGGGGGTAGGCCAGGTGCTGGGGTTGCAGCATAAAAAGATGAGAGAGGGTAAGAGCCTGATTAGGTATTTTTCCGTTCCCTGCAAACCAACCAAAACCAATGGTCACCGTACCAGAAACCTTCCCCAACATGCACCTGATAAATGGCAGACGTTTAAGGATTACTGTATCCGGGATGTCGATGTTGAGAGAGCCATTAGGTTAAAGCTTGAGAAATACCCTATCAGCGCAAAAGAAAAGACACTGTATATTCTCGATCAGCAGATTAATGACCGGGGGGTACGGGTTGATACGGAGTTGGTTTCCCAGGCCATTTTCTGTGATGAGCTTTACAAAAGTCACATTTATGTAGAGGCTCAGGAACTGACCGGATTAGGTAATCCCAACTCTGTCCCTCAATTGAAAGAATGGCTGCTTCAGAACGGGGTTGGTGTTGAAAGCCTGTCCAAGAAGGCTGTAGCCGATCTTGCCAGGGAATCAAATGGTGAGATTGAGCATTTATTAAACCTCAGGCTTCAGTTGGCCAAAACGTCAGTGAGAAAATACAAAGCTATCGAGCGATCAGTTTGCCCTGATGGCCGGGTTCGGGGGTTGCTTCAGTTTTATGGTGCGAACCGGACTGGCCGGTGGGCAGGCAGACTGGTCCAGGTGCATAATCTCCCCCAGAATCATATACCGGATTTAACACTGGCTCGAAATTTGATCAAGGCTGGTTGTTTCGACGAATTGGAAATGCTATATGAGCTCATACCTAACCTGCTATCGGAATTAATTAGAACAGCTTTTATTCCAAAAGAAAACCACCGCTTCATTGTGGCAGATTTCAGTGCCATTGAAGCAAGGGTCATTGCCTGGCTAGCCGGGGAAAAGTGGCGTATGGACGTCTTTGCTACCCACGGCAAAATCTACGAAGCTTCAGCCAGCCAGATGTTTAAGGTGCCAATTAAGGAGATTACCAAGGGTTCTCCTTTAAGGCAAAAAGGCAAGATAGCAGAACTTGCCCTTGGTTACGGAGGCAGTGTCGGAGCACTCACCGCCATGGGGGCTTTGGAGATGGGGGTAGCCCCGGAGGAACTTCAGCCCTTGGTCAACGCTTGGCGCGCGGCCAACCCGAACATCACCAGACTGTGGTGGGAGATTGATCATGCTGCGATCACGGCAGTAAAGGAAAAAACCATTCAGAAAGTAGGCAGAATCACCATACAGGTGAAAAGCGGCATCCTCTTTATAACCCTGCCTTCGGGAAGAAGCCTATCCTATATTAAACCCAGGATTGAAACCAATAAATTTGGCCGGGAAGGGATCACCTATGAAGGCATTGGAGAAAACAAGCGCTGGTGCAGGATTGATACCTACGGACCCAAGCTGGTGGAGAACATTGTACAGGCAACTGCCCGTGATCTGTTGGCTGAGGCTATGCTGGCAGTTGATAGGGCGGGCTATGAAATAGTAATGCATGTGCATGATGAAATTGTTGTTGAAGCGCCTACCGGTACCGGAAGCCAGGAAGAGGTCTGCCAGATAATGAACGAGACCCCTTCATGGGCAGAGGGGCTTCCCCTTCGCGCGGACGGTTATGAGTGTGAATATTACCGGAAGGACTGAGTAGGTAATCAGTAAAATTCAGAGGTGATGTGAATGAAACTAACCATTGCTACCGCCAATAGCCGCAGAGACAAGCTTTGGAAAAACAAAGAGGTTACCTGGGAAGAATTCCTGGCCAGAGCCGGTTCCACCACTCGGACCTCCGAGAGTGTAGCAGAGTACAAAAAGCTCGTAAAAGCCAAGCAGGATGACATAAAAGACGTAGGAGGTTTTGTAGGAGGTAAACTCCGTGAAGGCAAGCGTAGGACCGGTTATGTAGAGTTTAGATCCATGCTGACTTTGGATATGGACTATGCAAGCCACAACGTTTGGGAGCATATAAATATGTTCTTTAGTTTTGCCTGCTGCATCTATTCAACCCACAAGCATACTCCAGAAAAACCACGGCTTAGGCTTATTATCCCCTTAGCCAGGAATGTTACAGCAGACGAATACATAGCAGTTGCCCGAAAAATAGCCTTTGAGATCGGCATTGAGCAGTTTGACGACACGACCTATGAACCAACCAGGCTTATGTATTGGGCTTCGACCTCCAGTGACGGGGAGTTTGTGTTTGAAAAACAGGATGGGGTATGGCTTGATCCGGACAAGGTTCTGACCAGCTACAAGGATTGGAAAGATACATCTGCCTGGCCGGTATCCTCCAGACAGACAGCAATAGTTAAACGGACCATTGCCAGGCAAGCCGATCCGTTAGAGAAGGCAGGAATAGTCGGAGCTTTTTGCAGAGCCTATACGGTTCAGGATGCTATTGAAAAGTTCCTTACCGAGATCTATAAACCGAGTGTTATGCCAGGCAGATATGATTATATTCCAGCCGATAGTACAGCCGGTGTCCTTATATACGATGATAAATTTGCCTACTCGCACCATGCAACCGATCCCGCTTGCGGCAAGCTCTGCAATGCCTTTGACCTGGTGCGGATACATCAGTTTCGGGATCTTGATATGAGAGAAGATGAGGATACCGCACCATCAAAACTCCCGTCTTACAAAGCAATGCAGGAACTTGCCTCTGCAGACGAGGGCGTAAAAAAACAACTGGCTATAGAAAGAAGTGCCAGGGCCAACGCTGATTTTACAAAGGAATATGATGAAAACTGGCAGACCGGTCTTGAACTTTTAAAGAGCGGAGAGATAAAGGATTCTCTATCCAATATTATTTTAATCCTCAGGCATGATACGAACCTCCAGGGTATTGCCTACAACCTGCACAGCAATTCCATTGATGTAAAAGGAGAACTTCCCTGGCGTCAGGTCAAAAGGGGCTGGAGCGATTCAGACATTGCTGGGGCAAAGGCTTACCTGGATAATGTCTATCACATTTGGTCTCCAGGAAAATTCAAAGATGCGCTGACAGCGGTAGCATCCGAACGGGCCTACCATCCTATAAAAGAGGATTTTGAATCTCTACCTGAGTGGGATGGGGTGGAAAGGGTGGATACTCTGCTGATTGATTACCTGGGGGCAGATGATAACTCTTACACCCGAGCAGTAATGAGAAAAACATTATGTGCAGCAGTAGCACGGATCTATGAGCCAGGGATTAAGTTCGATTGCATCCTGGTGTTAAATGGTCCCCAGGGGATTGGCAAGAGTACCTTTTTCTCGAAGCTCGGTGGCCGGTGGTTTTCTGATAGTCTTACTATCTCAGATATGCGAGATAAGACCGCGCCCGAAAAGCTGCAAGGTTATCTCATCTTAGAACTGGGCGAACTGGCCGGTTTAAAGAAGATGGATGTTGAAACGGTAAAGTCTTTTGTATCACGGAATGATGATAAATACCGTCCCAGCTATGGTACAACCGTCGAAAGCCATCCTCGCCAGTGCGTTATCGTCGGAAGTACCAACAGTGATGGCGGTTTTTTAAGGGATATTACGGGTAACCGGCGCTTCTGGCCGGTCCGGGTCAGCGGAAAAGGTGCCCAAAAAGCGTGGGAGTTGACCGAGGTTGATCAAATCTGGGCAGAGACCATAGTAAAATACCGGGCCGGAGAGGAGCTTTTTCTTAAAGGTGCTGATGCTCAAATGGCATATTCTGAGCAAGCGGAAGCCATGGAAGCGGATGACAGGGAAGGTTTGGTCCGGGAGTATCTTGATAAACTACTGCCCGAAAACTGGCGTTGTATGGATTTGTACGAGCGCCGAAGTTTTCTAGGCAGCGGGGAGTTCGGGACATCTGTGGTTGGTACCGTGAAGCGCGAACGTGTCTGCACCATGGAAATATGGTGCGAGTGCTTTGGCAAGGAAGCGGTTAATCTCAAAAAGGGAGATGCTTATGAGCTAAATACCATTATGGCGAGGATAGAGGGATGGAAGAAATACGATGGTAACAAGCTGGGGAACTTCAGGTTTCCTTTCTATGGAATTCAGAGGGCTTATGTACGGGAGTGAAACAAGATGGATAAACAAGATTTATTGAGAGGGTTTGTTTACTTACTAATCTGTATACAACGGTAATCCAGAAAAAGTTTGTTTTCAAAATTAGTTTATCTTGTAAAACCCGAAACAACCAGGGTTACAAGCTTTAGGTAAACAAGAAAACAAGATTTGATATATGAGTATATAGATATAAAGAAAAGCTTGTATACGTGCACATATAACACGTATATACGAAACTATAGGGTTTTTTTGATCACTTGTTTATCGCGCAGAGAGGATTATCTGATGCTAGAAAAGCTCATTGAAAAATATCTCGTCCTGGCAGTAAAAAAGCGTGGAGGGCTGGCACTAAAGTTTGTATCTCCTGGGATATCGGGTGTACCGGATAGAATAGTACTACTTCCCGGCAGAAGAATTGCTTTTATAGAGGTTAAAGCCCCCAGAGAACAGATGCGGCCATTACAGAAAAAGCGAAAGAAGCAACTTGAAAAACTAGGATTTATGGTTTATTGCTTAGACGATGCAAAAATGATTGAGGGAATGCTGGATGAAATATGTACCGCATGAATACCAGAAATACGCTGAAGAGTTCATTATCGATCATCCTGCCTGTGGGCTATTTTTAGATATGGGACTGGGGAAGACCGCAATTGCTTTGACCGCCATTGATGAATTGATGTATGACTATTTTGATGTTGCCAGGGTTCTGGTAATTGCTCCGCTTCGAGTGGCCCAGGATACCTGGACAAGAGAATGCGAAAAGTGGAATCATCTAAAGGGGCTTAGAATCTCCAAGGTACTGGGCTCTGTAGCCGAACGCCGATTGGCTCTTAATAGAAAGGCGGATATCTACATCATTAACCGGGAAAATGTTGAGTGGCTGACTAAGGAGCATAAATGGGATTTTGACATGGTGGTCATAGATGAGATGTCCAGTTTCAAGTCCCCAGCAACGAAAAGGTTTAAAGCACTCAGGAAAGTCCGGCCCCAGGCTAAAAGGGTTGTTGGGCTAACTGGTACACCTGCTCCTAACGGATTAATCGATTTGTGGTCGCAGATTAATCTGCTGGATATGGGTGAAAGGCTTGGCAGGTTTATTGGTGGCTACCGCAGAGATTTTTTTGAACCTGATAAAAGAAACAGGCAGACCATATTTACATATAAGCTAAAGGAAAATGCCGAAGCTGATATCTTTGACAAGATATCAGATATCTGCATGAGCATGAAGGCTTGCGATTATCTAATAATGCCGGAACGAATTGACAATATAATTGAGGTCCATATGTCAGACAAGGAAGCAGCACTGTATAAAAAGCTGGAGCGGGAAATGCTGCTTCCTTTTGAAGATGGAGACATTGATGCGGTGAATGCGGCTGCATTGAGTAATAAGCTCTTGCAGATGGCAAATGGGGCAGTGTATGACGAAAACAAAACCGTAAAGATCATTCACAGCAGAAAGCTTGATGCTCTGGAAGATCTCATTGAAGCAGCTAACGGAAAAACGGTCCTCGTATTCTATAACTACGTACATGACAAGGCCAGGATAGCAGAACGGTTCGAGGTCAGAGAACTAAACACATCAGAGGACATTTCAGATTGGAACCGTGGGGAAATCGAGATTGCAATTGCTCACCCGGCTTCAGCCGGTCACGGACTTAACCTTCAAGCTGGCGGCTGTACGGTGATTTGGTTCGGACTGACCTGGAGTCTGGAATTGTATCAGCAGGCCAACGCCAGGCTTTGGCGGCAGGGGCAGAAGGATACAGTAGTTATTCATCACATTGTTACTTCCAAAACCATTGATGAACAGGTAATGGCAGCACTCAGCCGCAAGGAATCAGGACAAGCGGCACTTATTGATGCGGTTAAAGCAAGAATTGGAGGTCTAGGTCAGTGAATGCAAAAGAATACTTGTCCCAGGCATTTAGAATTGATCAGAGAATCAACAGTAAACTTGAGCAGGTAATAGCTTTAAGGAACCTGGCCGAAAAAACCACCGCAAGCTATTCTACTGAACGGGTGGATGGTACCAAACAGAAAAGCCCTATGGAGAATGCTATTGTGAAGATAATGGACTATGAAAATGAGATTAATAATGATATTGATCAGCTGGTCGATTTAAAAATAGAAATACATAAGGTGATCAAAACAGTTGATGATCCGGACTGCCAATTATTACTGGAGCTAAGGTATTTAACATTTAAAAATTGGGAAGAGATTGCCGATAGCATGGGCTTTACTTTTCAATGGGTTCACTCGCTGCACCAAAAGGCGTTAAGAAAAATAAATTTAAAAGAGTTGATAAAAGTTGATAAAAATTGATAGTAATTGATAGTCGGCTTAGTTTATTATTAAACTGCAGATTGAAACACGGACCCCGAGAGGTGTAGCTCTTGGGGTATTTTTTTGCCTGACTTTAACACCAATATGGAGACGATATAATGCCCCAAAAACCTAAAAAACCCTGCCAACATCCAGGTTGTCCGTTACTAACAGAGGGTAAATTCTGCGAGTTTCACATAAGGCTTTACACCAATCATAGACCGAATGCCAGAGAACGTGGCTATGACAGCCGTTGGCGTAGAGCCAGCAAACTTTTCTTGGAATTCAATCCCCTATGTAGGCAATGTCAGAAAGAAGGCGAGTTAACTGTTGCCGAAGTAGTGGATCACATTATACCTCATCGGGGAGATCAAACTCTATTCTGGGATGAAAGCAACTGGCAACCGCTCTGCAAGAAATGTCATGACCGGAAGACGAGGACTGAGGATCAGCATCCGGAGTATAGATTCTAATTGAGCAGTCTGGTAAGGATGCGCAATAGAGTGAGGGTTAAGCCAGAAGTTGCTAAATGGGATGAGCGGAAGATGGACGGGAGCATGAAAGCGACATCCGCCAGGCTGCCGCACCCAAGTAAAATGCCCCCACAAATTGTGAGGGCATCATTTTCTCGTCATATATTGCTATGGCGGAGAAGTTACTTGAAACACTGGGCACTGACCTATTAACCTATTTATCCGAAAATCCAAAACCTGATTAGGGCATTTGAAAAAGTCTTTTTTAACCTCCAGTAAACGAATCCACTAAAAACTTAAAATAAACCTGACTGATAAACAATGGGTAAAAAACCAATGACTTTAGACAGTAGACCAAACTTCTCCGCCAAAGCTTTTTTAGTATACCCGATGTTGATAAAAAACGCAATGTCTTTAAAATCAGGAATTAAACTTGCTGTAATACGGTAACCCCCCAGGGGGATGCAAATCCCTACAAATGGACGTTCAGGGACCGCCGGTCCCCTTCGCGTGAATTTTCGCGGAATTAAACAAGGGGGGTTATCAAGCAAATACCGGGTAAATAGCAATAAGCTTGCAAGATAAGGCTTTAAACTGGTTTTGAATTAATGCGTAAAGGTTAGTTGTAATTGTGACGCAGAAATCCCGATAAATCTATACTATCGGCCAAAAGGTCGAAATCTTAAATCCTAGATCAAAACGCCATGTAACACCCAATTAAGGGTTGTTAGAGACGTTTTTTTGTTGCCATTTTTTATAACGCTGACGCAGAAAGGATCTGGACTCGTGACGGAGGTAGAGAAACAGCAGATATATGAACTTCGCCTGAAAGGGGTTGGATATAAAGCTATTGCGGCAGTTCTCGGGCTTTCAAGAGACAACATCCGGGGCTTTTGTAAACGAAACGGACTTGATGGAGATTCAAAAGTTGTTCACCTGAACGTGGAAGAACAGAAGAAACGGAATGTTTTATGTTCCTGCTGCGGTAAACCCATCAAGCAAAACCCTCGCGGTAGACTGAGACGCTTTTGTTCGGATGAATGCCGCCGGAAATGGTGGAACGAAAATCCCCAGGACAGAAATAAAAATGCGAATGCCATATATCAGTACACTTGTCCCCAGTGTGGTAAGGAATTCAGCTGCTATGGTAATAAGACACGAAAATACTGCAGCCATGACTGCTACATTAAAGCAAGGTTTTGGAGTGAAGAAGATGGAGTTCAAGAAATTATCGATAGATAGCCTTATCCCAGCCGGTTATAATCCTCGCAAACAACTTAAGCCGGGAGACAGCGAATTTGAAAAGATTAAAAACAGCATAACAGAATTTGGTTATGCCGATCCCATCATCATTAATAAAGATTTAACCGTAATTGGCGGCCACCAGCGGATTTCTGTATTGAAGGCATTGGGCTTTAACGAAATTGACTGCGTGGTTATCGATATTGATAAAACCAAAGAAAAGGCTTTGAACATAGCTCTTAACAAAATCAGTGGCGAGTGGAACAAGGAACTTTTGGCTGAATTAATTATGGACTTGCAGTCGCTGGACTATGATCTTTCATTTACAGGCTTTGACCCGCCGGAAATTGATCAACTGTTCAATGAGGTCCATGACAAAGAGATTAAAGAAGATGACTTTGATGTGGAGAAGGAACTGACAGAACCGGCAATAACCAAGCCGGGTGACCTTTGGCTGCTGGGCAGGCACCGGCTGGTTTGCGGCGACAGTACCGATCCGGAAGTGTACCCAATCCTGATGAATGGGCAAAAAGCAAACCTGGTCGTGACAGATCCGCCATATAACGTTAACTATTCGGCCCAGGCTGGTAGCATTCAAAACGATAATCTCAAGGGTGAGGAGTTCTATAATTTCCTGCTCAAAGCATTTACCAATATGGCCGGGAACATGGAAAGAGATGCCTCCATTTATGTATTTCACGCTGATACGGAAGGCTACAACTTCAGAAAAGCTTTCAAGGATGCGGGGTTCTACTTGTCCGGGGTTTGCATCTGGGCCAAGCAAAGCCTGGTGCTGGGCAGAAGCCCCTATCAGTGGAAACATGAGCCGGTGCTCTTCGGATGGAGAAAGGATGGCAAACACAATTGGTATGGGGACAGAAAACAAAGTACCCTCTGGAATTTCGACAGACCGTCTAAGAATGATATTCACCCAACCATGAAACCGGTGGCTCTCTGTGCCTATCCGATTAAGAACAGCAGCATGAGCAACTGCATTGTCCTTGACCCCTTTGGCGGCAGCGGCTCAACCCTTATGGCATGTGAACAGACAAACCGTATCTGCCACACTATTGAACTGGATGAAAAATATGCTGACGTCATTGTGAAAAGGTACATTGAAACTACCGGAGATGGCAGTGTTTATCTTGTTCGGGGCGGTCAGAAAATATCATATAAAAACTTAGAAAAACCCCAACAAACCCTTGCTATTTAGCCCTTTCAGAGTGATATATGTACACACCAGAGAAACACACTGAAAGGAGAAAGGTAGCATGTTTACAACAAGATTTGGAATTGAGATTGAGTTCACCGGGATTACCAGGAGCCAGGCTGCCGAGGTAGCAGCCGAGTTTTTAAACGGCAGCATTGAAAACAGCCGCGACCATTACGACACCAAAAAGGTACACACCCCGGACGGACGCACCTGGAAGTTCATGAGCGACGCCAGCATCCGGAAAGAAGTAAAGCTAAACGGAAGAAAGATAAGTGCCGATACGGGATACAGCGTTGAACTGGTCAGCCCGATTCTGACCTACCACGAGGACATTGAAACCCTCCAGGAACTGGTCAGAAAACTGCGCAAGGCCGGGGCTTTTGCCAACGCCTCCTGCGGGATTCACATTCACCTGGACGGGGCGGCACACACGCCAAGAAGCATCAGGAACTTCGTAAACATAATCGCCAGCAAGAACGACCTTTTCTACAAGGCTCTGCAAATTGAGCATGAGCGGATGAGCTTCTGCAAAAAGATGGACGCCAAGCTGGTTGATAAGATGAACACCAGGAAGCCCAGGACCATGAGAGAGATCGAGGACATTTGGTACGAAGGCTACTGCGAAAGCCGTAGCCGCCATTACCACGGCAGCCGCTACCACTTCTTGAACCTGCACAGCTTTTTCAACGGGTCAAGAACGGTTGAACTCAGAGGCTTTAACAGCGAGCTGCACGCAGGCAAAATCAGAAGCTACATTGTTTTAGCCCTGGCCATAAACCACCAAGCCCTAACTCAAAAGAGCGCCAGCACCCGGAAACCGCAGGTTGATAACGAGAAGTTCGCAATGAGAACCTACCTGAACCGAATCGGCTTTATTGGCGAAGAATTTAAAAACTGCAGAGAGCACCTTTGCAAACACCTTGAAGGGTCTGCAGCCTGGCGATTTCGCACAGCGGCATAAATAGGCAGATCTAGAGGTTCATTGATAATAAGCAAAACGCAAAGGAGGAAACCTGCATGAATAAAAAGCTTTACATAGCCTACGGTTCCAATCTTAACCTGAAACAAATGGCTCGGCGCTGCCCTACTGCTACAGTTGTGGGAGCTACGGCGATAAAAAACTACCGTCTTTTATTCAGAGGCGGCCATGACTCAGCAGTGGCAACTATAGAACCGGCAACAGGGGAAGAAGTGCCGGTTTTAATTTGGGAGCTTACCCCGGCAGATGAAGATGCTCTTGACCGTTATGAGGGCTGGCCTTTTCTTTACCGGAAGGAGACATTAAAAATCAAGCTGAACAGTAAACAGGTCAAGGCTATGGCATATATCATGAATGAGGGTATCCCGCTGGGTACTCCCGGATGTTATTATTACAGCGTCATTTTGGAGGGGTATAGGAAAGCGGGATTTGATGTAGATATATTGCGCAAGGCGGTCAGCGATTCAGCGGAACAAGAAAGGCTTATGATTCTGGAAAGGCTAAAAGGCTAACCCGGTAAGAATAAGCTATAAAACGGTATTCTGAGGAACCTGGCAACGGGTTCCTTTTCTACATTTAAAACTCATGATTTTCCCGATAACCCTTGCTATTACCTGCGTTTAGAGTGATGTATGTACTACCAAAAAACACAGGAGGCGATAGGGATGGACAAGAAAGAAATCATTAAGCTATTGGAACAACACTTTGGGGTAAAGGCCAAATACATGGGTATACCTAGTTTTGCCCACCAGATTCCAGCAGGGGAGAAGTTTTATACGGTTACCAGAGAAGGGAATGTTGAAGATGCCGAAGGCAGGCCAGTAACCCTGGAATCAATAATAAACAGCCCAGCAAACGAAGAAGCAGTCTCTGCTGCGGATGCCGAGCAAGGCTTTGATGCGGTAGAAATAACCCTACCGTTGGCAGGCCATACCGGGATTAGCCTGAGGAATATGGTTAACATGATCTACAGCAAACAAACCTTAATACAAAAAGCACTGAGCCTCCAGGAAAAGCTTATTGAGGAGGACTTAGTCCGGGAACTAAGCGACGCGAAGCTTGAAACACAAGAGGATTTTCTAACTCTGCTAATTCAAATGGGAAGCGAAAATTATCCGGGTATGAGCTTTGATCTACAGCACGGACTTATTACATTTAAATTCGGCCCAGTCTCTACTGAGCAGATTAAAGCTTGCACCGATCTGATAGCCCTTATTAACGAGAATGCCAAGATCCTAAAACATGCTTCGAGCAGGCAAGGTGAAACGGATAATGATAAATACACCTTCAGAACCTGGCTTTTAAGGCTCGGAATGATAGGGGATGAGTATAAAGCTACCAGGAAAACACTCCTGGCTAACCTTGAGGGAAATGGGGCATTTAGAAAACCCGGAGTACCGGAAGATGGTCAGAGAGGGCAATACAATGGATAGATTTTTTACGCAGATATTCTGCGATAGATGTGGTGGCAGCCTGGAAAAAGGACGGATAATGTCCATGTTCAATACTGATTGTATCTGTATTGCTTGCAAAGAAAGGGAAACGAAACGCAGTGATTATGGAAAGGCGTTACAGGCTGAACATGAAGAAGTCAAAAAGGGCAATTACAACTATAAAGGAATCGAAGGTAGAGACTCTTAGCTTTTGAGTGGAGCCGATTATAGTTAAGAGGCGCAACAAAGGAAGGAATCCTCCATAATGCCAATGCCTAAATTGGCCTTGATGTATAGCCCAATAATACATACCTATTCGGGACTCCTGGGCTCTCTAAATTTATATGCTGAGGCGCAATAATAGTGAGCCACAAGTTATCAATGGATGGGAAAATTGTGAATGGGGAAAATACCCGTAAATCTCTAAAGAAGGTTATTAGCATGAAGAATGCCATAATACCGATAGCTGTTGCTCTAGCTGCAGCATTAAGATGGGGCGATTGGAGAAATTGGCAGAGATATCATTCGACGATGATGTTTTTGATAATGGGTAACCTGTTATATAACTTTCTGTATTTTGGCCATCGGTTGTGGGAATACAATCCAAATCATATTATTACGGAATTATTGATTAATTTTATTGTCTTACCATCAACCGTATTGATTCTATTAACTAACTATCCAAATACCTTGAGACAGAAGTTTGTTAAGGCTTTAAAGTACGTTACTGTCTATTTTCTTTTTGAACTAGCATATTTCTATCACGGATTGATCAGTTACCATAACGGATGGAACTTGTGGTATTCATTACTTTGGCTTTGTATGATGTTTCCTATTTTGTTGTTACACCATAAAAAACCTTTGCAAGCTTATGCTATATCGATATTAGTTTTTATCGTTATGATGATATATTTCCCACCAAATTGGACATGAGGCAATTTATATTAAAGTATACTAGGTAGTTGGTAGCGTGCATCACACGGATGATGTGCGACATCCAATATTAGATTACAAGTTTTAATAACCAAAAGACAGCCTGCTGACTGACTTAGTCGTTGGGCTGTTTTTCTTTGCAGAAAAGGAGGTGATACCTGTGGCGCAAAGAGGCCGAAAACCCAAACCTACCGCAATAAAAGTATTAGAAGGCAATCCCGGTAAAAGAGAACTGAATTTATCTGAACCTAAACCGGAAAAGAAAGCTCCTAAATGCCCAAGCTGGCTTGAACCGGAAGCTAAAAAGGAATGGCGGAGAACAGCCAAGCAGCTGGAACAGCTAGGCATCCTTACGGAAATAGATATGGCGGCCTTTGCGGGGTACTGCCAGGCTTACGCAAGGTGGAAAGAAGCTGAAGAGTTCATCAGTAGGCATGGGACGATTGTAAAAACCCCATCAGGGTACTGGCAGCAGGTACCACAGGTATCGATTGCTCAGACCTATCTAAAAATTATGAATAAATGCTGTGAGCAGTTTGGCCTCACCCCATCCGCGAGAAGCAGAATTATAACTGATAAGCAAAATGACACTGAAGACCCCATGGAACTGTTGCTGCTTCAGGGCGGTGGCAAGAGTGTATGACGAGAAGAAAGCCCAGCATGCCATAAACTTTATCAATTGCTTAAAACATACCAAAGGCCAATGGCGCGGTGTACCTTTTGATCTGCTCCCCTGGCAGGATAAGATTGTTCGGGATGTATTCGGTACGGTCAAAGAAAACGGCTGCCGCCAATACAATACGGCCTATATCGAAATACCCAAAAAGAACGGCAAGAGCGAATTGGCCGCTGCAGTAGCTCTCCTTATGACCTGTGGTGATAACGAGTGGGGCGCTGAAGTTTATGGCTGTGCTTCAGATCGGCAACAGGCTTCAATTGTATTTGATGTAGCGGTTGATATGGTGGACCAATGCCCGGCTTTGAAGAAAAGAATCAAGCCGATCATGTCGGTAAAACGCCTGGTATATAAGCCGACCAACAGTTTTTATCAGGTATTATCGGCTGAGGCGTACACCAAACATGGCCTGAACGTTCACGCAGTGGTTTTTGATGAGCTTCACGCACAGCCAAACCGGGATTTATGTGATGTAATGACCAAAGGCAGCGGTGATGCGAGACTTCAACCGCTGTTTTTCCTTATAACCACCGCCGGTACCGATAGAAACTCCATCTGTTACGAGGTACACCAAAAGGCAGTGGATCTGCTAGAAGGCAGAAAAATAGACCCCACTTTTTATCCGGTTATTTACGGTATTAACGATGATGAAGATTGGGGTAATGAGCAAAACTGGTATAAAGCCAATCCATCCCTCGGCTATACCATTGATATAGAAAAAGTCAGGAACGCATACAACAGTGCTAGAGAAAACCCGGCTGAAGAAAACCTATTCCGCCAGCTTAGGCTTAATCAATGGGTAAAACAATCGGTTCGCTGGATGCCGATGCACTTCTGGGATGCTTGCGATGACAGAATTGAACTGGATTCGCTTCGCGGACGAGAGTGTTACGGCGGGCTGGACCTTTCCAGTACGACCGACATTACTGCCTTTGTGCTGGTATTTCCCCCAAGGACAACTGATGAGAAATTCATTGTACTGCCCTACTTCTGGATTCCTGAGGACAACCTTAGAAAACGAGTAAGGCGAGACCACGTTCCATACGACATTTGGGAGCAGCAGGGATCTATTAAAACCACCGAAGGCAATGTCGTCCATTACGGCTTCATTGAAGCGTTTATTGAGGAACTTGGAACCAAGTACAACATTAAAGAAATTGCCTTTGACCGCTGGGGGGCAGTACAGATGGTTCAAAATCTTGAAGGTATGGGCTTTACCGTTGTTCCTTTTGGACAGGGGTATAAGGATATGTCGCCATCTTCAAAGGAACTAATGAAGCTAACCATGGAGAAGAGAATAGCACATGGCGGTAATCCTGTGCTTCGCTGGATGATGGACAATATCTATGTTAAGACCGATCCAGCAGGAAATATCAAGCCGGATAAAGAGAAAAGCACTGAACGGATTGACGGTGCTGTTGCCCTTATTATGGCATTGGACAGGGCAATCAGGAATGAAAACCGGGCTAGTATCTATGATGAGAGAGGAATTTTGATTATATGATAAAAAAAATGATATTATCATGAACATAAGGGAGTGGTAAATGTTGTATGTTAATAGAATAAACATTAATGATTTATGGGACTCTCAAGATCTTCACCTTTGGAATGAAGCAAAGGAAGAATACTGGAGAAGAGTAGAGCAAGATAACCAACAACAACTTGAGGTAGAATACAAATTTAAGAATATAAACGCTCATGATGTTCAATCAATGCCGATTGATCAGTTTTACTCCTTTATTATTGATGATTATTTGAAATGGAAGTTTGGTAATTTATATTTAGGGAACAGACAAAAAACGTTTTCCTCTTATTATGTGGAAGAGAAAAAGTTGCATTTATTACAGGAAATCCACAACGAGTTGTTTTCGTTTGATTTATCCAATGTAGAGCAGGGGCTGGCGATTGCGACAAAATTATTCGGACTGC
The DNA here is from genome assembly GCA_050258735.1 of Deltaproteobacteria bacterium. Lineage (GTDB taxonomy): Bacteria > Bacillota > Syntrophomonadia > Syntrophomonadales > Syntrophomonadaceae > Syntrophomonas_A. The sequence continues at coordinate 15,415 of JBLMZJ010000088.1, forward strand.
GAGTTATTGGTGCTTCTGGGTTATTAGCTGTGTTGTTCCCTTCTCATTTTGGGACCGTGGATAGATTTATAATACAATCTTTATTACATATAGATAAATTACCCGAGCACAATAGAGTTCAATCCATCAATTCATCTGACCCTACAATTGCGGATGGTGTTTTCCTAATTGAACTAATGAAAAATAAGGCGGATGAGCTGAACCAACAATTTAAGGCCAATCAATGGCGGCCTAGAGATATCGATATGATTCTATGGGCAAACAGAGATAATAAAGCAAATAGTTCATGCACAAAAAATACAGGTTTTGTTGATAAACAGAAGCCGATTATGAACAATATGGATACTAGTAGTTTCGATCAGACAAGGACTTCCTTTTATATGACTAGTTTTAATATGTCTGAGCTACAGGATGAGTTTGCTAATTATTTAAGGCAACAAGGAAGAAAAGAGGATAGAGTAAAAGAGGATCGTAGTTGGGCATTCACACATTATTACCATAATATTGGCATTGATTTTTGGTATAGCTTAAAAAATGAACGTACATTAAATGAATGCTATGAATGTTATTTAAAAGTAGCATTAAACGGAGGTTTCCGGCAACAAGGCGTAAAAGACCCTCGGGGCTACGCGTCATCTTATATAGGTTCAGTAAAAAGACTCAAAGGCTTTTTCGATACTAAATATGGTGGGATTGATAGTTTTTTAAAGATAAATAGACCGTAAAAATCTTTTTTGTTCAGTAGCAAAAATTAAAGCAGATTTTTTAAGTTTTTGAATTAGCATAGAGTGATTTGAGGTGCAGCATGCCTACAAACGTAAAACAATTGTTCATTGAATCGGGAAAAGAAATCCTTGGCCAGGAAAGTTGGGGTCAAAAAGTAAACTGCAAGTTCCCAGGAATTTATGTAATTGCGATGACTCATGTGGCTGATACATTTGTCTGTTCTGATTATGCACCTATATCAGAGAAAGTCGTTCAAGATTGGATAAATTATGTGCCGAAACTTATGCTGGATGGCGAGCGCCCTAGATATGTAGAATTGACGAATAGGCTGAAAGAATTTTGGATTCCGGACGAGACAATATTATATATTGGAAAGGCCGGTACATCATTGGAATCCAGGGTTAGTCAATATTATAAAACCAAGCTTGGTGATCCAAAACCTCATGCGGGTGGACATTGGATAAAAACATTGGAAAACTTGAATGATCTAAGTATATTTTGGACGACATCCGAAGGGGAGAGAGCACAGGATGTTGAAAATAAATTTTTGAAGACATTTATTGAAAACGTATCTAATGAGAGTAAACAAAAATTACTTGATCCAGAACATCCTTTTCCCTTTGCTAATCTGGAGTTTCCAAAAGGGACGAGAAAAGGACATGGCTTGCAATACCAGGTGAATAAGTAGTCCCTGACCAGAAGCCCATGTGCTGATTTGGAATATGGAGGGCGCTATGGACAACAAAACCGTTCATGAAATATTGCTAAAGCATACTAATTGGGATCGGGAGATGATGCCTTGGGAGCATTGCGGGAAGACATTTTACAACATTGGGTATGACTACGTATTGCGGAATATAAAATACAAAAGTGTGATGCGCTGCTTTTATAACGACGAAGTATACTACTTTAATATCGGAACAACAGAGCCTGAAATAACAGAATCAATGCTACGACATGGGAATTGGGAAGTATATACATGGTCTGACTAGGATAAATGAGAACGATATAACTACCACTCTCAATTGAGGGTGGTTTTTTTATGCCCATTTTTAGGAGGAAGGATATTGAGAATACCGATATTATCTAGATTTCTTCAACCAAGAGCGTCCCCTAAGAACAGCCTGTGGGGCAGTACATATTCTTTCTTTTTCGGTAGTACCACCAGCGGGAAAATCGTGAACGAAAGAACTGCCATGCAAACTACCGTTGTTTATGCCTGCGTTAGAATCCTAGCTGAAACCATAGCAAGCCTTCCGCTGCATGTTTACAGATACACAGATAGCGGAAAGGAAAAGGTCGTAGATCACCAGTTATACTATTTGCTCCATGACGAGCCCAACCCTGAGATGACTTCATTTGTGTTGAGAGAGACACTCATGAGTCATCTTTTATTATGGGGAAATGCCTATGCCCAAATCATCCGGGATGGCCGGGGAACTGTAATAGGGCTTTACCCCCTACTGCCGGACAGAATGACAGTGGACAGGAGCTTAAACGGTGAACTTTTCTACGAATACCGGAAAGATACGGGTTATGTGGTTCTTAGACCGGAGGATGTCCTGCACATACCGGGGCTTGGTTATGATGGCCTGATCGGTTACTCCCCGATTGCCATGGCTAAAAATGCCATCGGTATGGCTATAGCCACCGAAGAATACGGGGCTAAGTTCTTTGCCAATGGCGCTAATCCAGGCGGTGTCCTGGAACACCCCGGTGTGGTAAAAGACCCGGCAAGAATCCGGGAAAGCTGGAATGCAGTATATCAGGGAACCGGCAACGCTCACCGGGTAGCGGTCCTTGAAGAAGGCATGAAATTTCAATCCATAGGCATCCCGCCCGAACAGGCGCAATTCCTGGAGACAAGGAAGTTTCAGACCGAGGAGATCTGCCGGATATTCAGGGTGCCTCCCCATCTGGTCGCCAATTTGGATAAGGCAACTTTCAGCAATATCGAACATCAGTCTATCAGCTTCGTAGTTCACACTATCCGGCCATGGCTGGTAAGGCTTGAGCAGGGAATGAATAAAGCTCTGTTAAGCAAAACCGAGAAAGGCCGGTATTTTGTTGGCTTTGTGGCAGACGGGCTGCTTCGCGGTGACTATGCATCAAGGATGCAAGGTTACGCGGTAGGTATTCAAAACGGCTTCTTAAGCCCAAATGACGTAAGAGCCCTGGAAAACATGAACTCTATAGAACATGGAGATATCTACGCTATGAACGGCAATATGCTGAAACTCGAAGATGTTGGGGCTTATGCCAAAACAGACTCAAATCCGGGAGGAAAGGAGGTTACATAATGAGCAGAAAGTTCTGGAACTGGGTCAAAAACGAGAATGACAGAACACTCTTTTTAGACGGATACATTGCGGAAAATAGCTGGTTTGATGATGATATTACACCTAAGCAGTTTAAAGCCGAGCTTTATTCTTCTGAGGGAAATGTTACGGTAATGCTCAATTCCCCAGGAGGCGATGTTTTCGCCGCCAGTCAGATTTACACCATGCTTAAGGAATACCCTGGCAATATCACAGTGAAAATCGAAGGATTAGCGGCCAGCGCGGCTTCCGTAATTGCTATGGCGGCAGATGAAGTGTACATGTCACCGGTTGCCATGATGATGATACATAATCCCGCCACAATTATTTTTGGCGAGGTATCCGATCTCCAAAGCGGCATTGCCATGCTTTCCGAGATTAAAGAAAGCATCATAAACGCTTATGAAGAGAAAACCAGGCTATCGAGAGCCAAAATCTCACACATGATGGACGCGGAAAGCTGGTTTAATGCATGGAAAGCGGTGGAGCTAGGCTTTGCCGATAAAGTGCTTTATACAACTGAAGATAGTAACACAGAGTCGCCGGGGGCGGCTTTTATTTTTGACAAAATGACAGTCACCAACGCACTGGTAAAAAAGCTTCCCCTGGAGCCACCCCAAAACCATGATTCCAGCACTCCAATAACCCAGTTAGAAAAACGACTGAGCCTATTAAAACGCTGAAATGGGAGGAATGACGATGAGTAAAATTTTAGAACTGCGCGAGAAACGGGCTAAGGCATGGGACGCCGCTAAAGCATTCCTGGACAGCAAACGCGGCGCTGACGGACTTCTTTCAGCAGAAGACGTGGCTACATATGAAAAGATGGAAGCCGATGTTGTAGACCTCGGAAAAGAAATCGAGCGGCTGGAGCGCCAGCAGGCTATTGATGATGAGCTTAACAAACCAGTAAACAAGCCTATTACCGGTAAGCCCAATCAGCCGGATAACGAAAATAAAACCGGCAGAGCCAGTGATGAATATAGAAAAGCGTTCTGGAATGTGATGCGCAGCAAAGCGCCAGGTTATGAAATCCTTAATGCTCTGCAGATAGGAACCGACTCCGAGGGCGGCTATCTGGTTCCGGATGAATTTGAGGCAACCCTCGTTGAAGCCCTGCAAGAAGAAAACATCTTCCGCACCCTGGCCAAGATAATTCAGACCTCCAGCGGTGACCGCAAGATTCCGGTTGTAGCCAGCAAGGGAACTGCATCCTGGGTGGATGAAGAAGGAGTAATCCCTGAATCTGATGACGCTTTTGGTCAGGTATCAATTGGAGCATACAAACTGGCTACCATGATTAAGGTCTCTGAAGAACTTCTCAATGACAGCATCTTTAATCTTGAGCAGTACATTGCTAAGGAATTTGCCCGTAGAATCGGGGCCAAGGAAGAGGAAGCCTTCTTTATCGGAGACGGCACCGGCAAACCGACCGGTATTTTCAATGCTACCGGCGGAGCGGAGTTGGGAGTTACTGCCGCCAGTGCAACTGCTATCACCGTGGATGAGGTGATGGATCTCTTCTACAGCCTGAAATCACCATACCGGAAAAATGCGGTCTTTAGCATGAATGATGCTACCGTGAAGGCCATACGGAAACTAAAGGACGGAAACGGTCAATATATCTGGCAACCCTCCATTACAGCCGGTCAGCCGGATACCATCCTCAATAGGCCGGTTAAAACCTCAGCCTATGTTCCAACCATAGCAGCCTCAGCGAAGACAATTGCTTTCGGTGATTTTGGTTACTATTGGGTTGCTGACAGACAAGGCCGGTCTTTCCAAAGATTGAACGAACTTTATGCTGCAACTGGACAAGTTGGGTTTAAAGCTACTCAGAGAGTTGACGGAAAACTGATACTTGCTGAAGCCATCAAGGTCCTTCAACAGAAAGCGTAGGTGTGAGATGAGCAATGTAAAGAACTACACCGAACAAGGTGGAGAAAGAACCGTTATTGGCGGAGAACTTGGGATTACATCAGACGGCAAACTAACTTTTGCCGGGGTGGAAATACAACCCGCGGCATATCAAGCGAATAGTACCGCAAGTGATGTGGCTGGTCTGGTGACCGATTTTAATGCACTACTCGCTAAGCTGAAAACTGCGGGAATAATGGCAGCAGAGTAATAAGGGTAGGTGAGTGTATTGGTCGTAACCATGGAAGAAACCAAAGAGTATTTAAGGGTAGATGGTGATGAGGACAATACGCTCATCACCAATTTTATTAGTGCAGCTGAGGAACTGTGTGAAGATATCCTGCGATACCCGCTTTCTGACTTAACCGTAATTCCCGAAGCAGTGAAACAAGCGATTCTTTATGCCATCGCCTGTCTCTATGAGGGGCGGGAGTCTGTGGACATAAAAGCAGTGATTGACGTCATGGCCAGGCTTCTGTTTGCCTACCGTAAAGAAGGCTGGTGATTGATTTGAGGATCGGGGAACTTGATCAGCGGATTATCATAGAAGACTTTACGACTATTCGGGGAACTTCGGGCGAAGAAATAAAGACCTGGACACCATGGAAAACCGTCTGGGCTGAGGTGCAAACCAGTTCAGGCACTGAGAACTTTCATAACCCGCAATTGATAGCCGAGGCAACACACAAGATCAAGCTCCGTTATCTGACCGGCGTTAAACCCACCATGCAGATAGATTGGCGGGGAAATATTTTAGATATCTTATTCGTTGATGAATCCAGGCGACGTCAAGGTGAAATGAATCTCCTTTGCAGAGAGGTGGTCAAGCCATGAGGATAAAAACCGAGATTGAAGGACTCCGGGAAGCCATGCAAAAATGCCAGCATGTGGCTGATGAGGTTAAAAAGTCTCTCGGTCCGGCTGTAAAAGAAGGAGCCGATTTGATCCGGGATGATGCCAAAAGCCGCATCCACAATATCAGCGGCCAGCTCTCCAGCGGGGTTGTAAGCCAGATACTCTGGGACAAAAACGCCAGCAAAGCCTTTGCCGGGGCAGGAATGGATAAAAGCATGAACGATAAATTCGCTGTTACCACCAAAACCGGAGTCAGATATTACATACCATCAGCAGTGGAATACGGACACCGGGCACCAGGGGCTGCTATGAGCATCGAGTACACCAAGAAAGGCAGACGCAAGAAATCAAAGAAGCAGATAAAAGCACATCCGTTCATGCGTCCGGCTTATAAGAACAATAAGAAACAGGTGGCATTGATCATCGAAAACCGCATAAGGCGAGCCTTGAAGGGGGCGGTCAGGTGAGGTTTGAAGCTGATTTATTCAATCAATTAAGCGGATATGCCGGATTATCAGCCCTGGTAGGCTTAAAAATCTATCCCGACCACGTACCGCAGAACGTAGATGCTCCCTATCTGAGTTACCTTGAGATATATAGGGATAAAAACTACACCTATACCGGATATACCGGCACCAGTACTATTTCAATCCAGATTTCAGTCTTTGCTCCTACTCGGGATCAGGTTAGGTCGGTTGCTGATGAGGTAGACCGGTCGATGGATGAATGGCCGCTAACCAACAGCAAGGTTGGTTTCGCGTACCAAGATAATGAGGTTTCCACCTGGCGGGAAGACCTTAACCTATATGAGATTGATATGGATTTCGATATTTTCTACTCGGATTAAAGGAGGCTTGAATTATGACCACAGCTGCGACTGCGGCGTTTGGAACTATACTAACCCGAAATAACAACCCAATAGCTGAGCTAACCAATATCGGAGACATCGAGCTATCCCAGGAGTTCATTGATGTTACCACCCATGATTCTACCGGGGGCTACCGTGAGTTTGTAGCCGCCAAGATCAGAGAAGCTGGCGAAGTAGCTGTTGAGGGTAACTTCCTGGCTACCGATACTGACGGCCAGATCGGGTTGAAAAACGATCTTGAAGCGGGTACCGTTCAGAACTTTGTCATTACCTTTCCGGAAGGAACCAGTTGGACATTCACAGCGGTAGTATCAAAGTTTTCGATCAGTTCCCCGCTCGAAAAACAGATGGGGTTTTCAGCGACATTAAAGATTGCTGGTAAGCCTACTCTGGCCACCAGCGCCAGTATTGGGCTGAGCACCCCGTTCTTTAGTATAAGCAATGATGCGGTAATCGTTCCGGCTCCTTCGGGCACCACTTACCAATATATCGCCAACGTTTTGACAGGTGTGAGCAGCGTAACCGTAACCCCGACTGCAACTGCCGGAATTATAACCGTCAACGGTAATACCGTAGCATCCGGTCAACCGTCGGGTGCCATAGCCTTGGGGGCGGCAGGATCAATAACTGAAATCAAGATTGTAGTGAGCGAGACTGGCAAATCTCCGAAGATCTACACCATTCAAGTGGTCAGAGCAGCCAGTTAGGGAGGTAAAAAGTGAAACCATCCGTACTAATTATATTGGACAAACCAAGAAACATCCGGCTAAACACCAATGCCCTGGTTAAAGTCGAGGAAGTATTAGAAAGGTCTTTATCGGAATTTGGAACCTCCTTCGGCATCACGGAGATTCGGGCCATGCTTTGGGCAGGGTTACTGCATGAAGATAAATCCCTCTCCCTGGATACCGTAGGCGACCTCATAGACGAAGCCGGATTTGAGTATGTAGCTGAAAAAGTAGGTGAGGCAATTAATATTGCCATGGGGATAAAACCGGAGGAATCGGACCCAAAGTAGATAACACTCCCTGGGACTTTGAACAAGCCTTGCGGAGTGCTGCTCTGGCCGGAGTGACTGTCGAACGTTTTTGGCAGCTTACTCCGGCTGAATTGTGTATTGAGATAGCATCCTGGGACAAACGGCAGGAGATGGAGGATTACCGGATAGGACTGATTTGCGCGGTAATGGCTGAGCCACACCGGGATGCCAAGAAACATAAACATCCTTTCACTCCTCAGGATTTCATGCCACTAAGGGACAAGGAAGATGCCGGGTTAACACAAAAGCAGGATTGGCAGCAACAGTTAGACATTGTCGAAAAGCTCAACAAGGCTTTTGGCGGGGAGGATTTGAGGAGGTGAGCAAATGTCCACACTGGCTCAGCTGGTGGTCAAAGTGGGTGCCGATGTATCCGGGGTCACTAAAGGATTAAGTACCGTTGAAACCAAAATGCAGGGGTTCCAGCAGAAAATGCAGACCATAGGAACCAAGCTGGAGGGTATGGGCAGAACTATGACTGCGGCGGTAACCCTGCCGATTGTTGGAGCAGCGGCGGCATCGTTCAAACTTGCCTCAGACATGACAGAATCTATAAACAAAGTAGATGTTGCTTTTAAGGGTAATGCCAAAGAGGTAAAAGCCTGGTCACAAACCACATTAAAATCCTTTGGCATTGCTAAAGGCACTGCTCTTGATATGGCAGCTAAGTATGGTGATATGGCGACCTCCTTGGGGCTTAATACCAAACAGGCAGCCGACATGAGTACCAGTTTGGTAGGTCTGGCCGGAGATTTGGCCTCATTTAAAAATATAGGGATTGATATTGCTGATACCGCTTTAACTTCAATTTTCACCGGTGAAACCGAGAGCCTCAAACAACTGGGGATTGTTATGACTCAGGCCAATCTGGATGAGTACGCTCTTTCCCAGGGCATCAAAAAGAAAACCAAAGATATGACTCAGGCTGAGCAGGTACAGCTGCGCTACAACTACGTAATGGCCATGACCAAGAACGCTCATGGTGACTTTGTCCGTACTGGTGCCGGAGCAGCCAATCAAATGCGGATATTCAGCGAGAGTTTAAAAGAGCTAGGAGCCACCATGGGAGAGAATCTGCTCCCGCTGATTACCCCTATCATCACCAAGATTAATCAATGGGTGCAGAAGTTTGGAGAGCTAAGTCCTGCAACGCAAAAAACCATAATGATTATTGCTGGAGTTATAGCGGCCATAGGTCCGTTATTAATAGCGTTTGGGATGGCAGCGAACGCGATAACGGCTATATCAGCAGCTTTACCGGTATTGGGAACCGCCTTTGCTGCCTTAACCGGTCCGGTTGGACTGGCAATCGCTATAATTGGCGGCTTGATTGCTGCCGGGGTGTTGCTCTACAAAAACTGGGACACTGTAAAAATCAAAGCTATTCAAATATGGACACAAATCAGCGACTTTCTTAAAAAACAGATCAACAAGATCATCGGATTTACCAATGGTCTAATTGCCGGGCTTAACAAACTGCCCAGCGTAAATATAAAGCCGATTAAGTTAATGGTCGAAAGCAGCGGGACGAATGGAGTTGCTGATTTTAGGCGCTTGGAACAGAAAAGTATTAGAGGTAATGCGTTTGGAACTAACTTCTGGCCAGGCGGCCTTTCCTGGGTAGGAGAGCGCGGGCCGGAACTGGTTGACCTGCCGAGAGGGTCCAGGGTTCTGAGTAATAACAAGTCTATGGCCTTGCTGCAGAGCGGCACTATTACCCACACCGGCACGGTCATACACCGCTTCGAGACCAATGACCGCCAGGTAGTAGCCAGGATAGCCGAGCAGTATAAGCGTGACAACCTGAGGCTGCCGACCAGGGTAAGCACAATTCCGATACAGGCGTAAGGGAGGGATGTTAATGGCTAAAACATGGAACGGTACGACTTTACAAGTCTTACATGGATCATGGAGACCGGGTATCCCTTCGACCCATATTAATGAAATTGCTTTAATTCCCGATGCTCTTGACTTGTCAGCCAAAGCCTCGGTGGTCCAGCAGGGAGGCAGACTTCGTCAGCGGGTTAAAGCCAAGCTGTATGTTACCAGCATGACAGCTTATAATGGCTTCCTAAATTCATATCTGGCCGGTACTTCAGGAACACTGGCAGACGGCGACACCTTAAACGGCAGCTATATGATTGAGAGTATGGGCGAACCTGAATATATCAATGACGTTGTAGTGTTCTTTGACATCGTCTTCGTGGAGGTGTAGGCATGGCGATTGCTATACCTGATGAGCTGAGGACGCTGTTAAAATCAATGATCATGGTTGGAGACAACCGGCCAACCGCCGCCATAACCATTGACGGTGCGCCTTCAGGCGAAAAACTAACTGATCCTGCGGTATGGTCAACCTGGAGAACGTTTGTAACTACCAGCCGGGGCTGGGGTAATATGTGTGAAACCTCGGATGGAAGGGCAGTCATTGTCTATGTTGAGGGTGCCGATATAAAGCTTGCCTATGCCGATACTGTAGCGGGAGTGCTAGATGGAACCAAGACCTTTAATACCTCTCAAGCTGTTACTCTTGCCAGCGTCAAACAGTATGCCCGGACCTCAATCACTTTGGTAAACGGTCAGTTATGCGTGGTTATTACCTACATTGATCCATCCACCACTCATTTAAAAGGCGAGTTTTGGCGGGATACATCCGGTACCGGAGCAGGTTTAGCCAAAGTATCCGACATATCTGCGGATTTAAGCTCAACCTATGTGTATAACGTAGCCGATGCGGTAGATGGCATAAAACCGTCGCAGGTTCATGTACTGGGCAATGGCAATCTGGTCTGTACGCTGCAGTATAAATACAGCTACTATGATTCCGCCAAAGCCTTTTACTCCTCTGATAACGGAGCTACCTGGACTGCTGGGGCACACGTTCCCCTTTATCTTACTAACCGTATTGGATCTAGTTCCAGCGGTTCTTTTCTTATCCTCAGCGATTCATCGTTTGTAACAGCCTGGTTATCGTCCAATACCGATTGTTGGCTTATAGAATGGACCAACTCGGGAGCTAATGCTACTAAATACAACTGGACAAATGACTGGGGCAGTGCGAATGGACCATGGTTATCATCGTTTATTGAGGTTGCGGGAGAGTATTACATCAGTAAATACTATGACGGCGATAATGCTGATATATACAAGCTGAATGCCTCGGTTCCAACCGTGGATAACATAAAGTCTATAGCAGACTGGACGTTTGTGAAGAGGGTGCCTGATGTTGATTTTAATACTCAGTGTTACTGGTTTACTTTAACCTCCATCGCACTTATTATGCAGCATTCCAAAGGCGACATTATCTCTGGTGCCGGTACATTAATTGCTCCCGGTATATCCTTGCCTATTAAATCCGTTGAAGTTGATATGAGCAAAGGCATGGCCAGCCAGACAACTATTGTCCTGGACAACAAGGATGGAATCTACACCCCGGATAATACCGGTGACTGGTACCATAAAATCTGGCCTAATAAGATGGTCACGGTCAAACTGGGATATGGTTCATCTCCTCAAACGGTATTTACCGGGCTGATTGACAAAATAAATATACGCGCCTGGCCGCAGGAACTGGAGATCTCCTGCCGTGATCTACTCAAACGGGCTCTCGATCAGCTAGTGTACGCGGTTTTAAACGATGTAACCGTATACACAGTTAAATACGAGGGGCAGACCTTGGAATATATATTTCGTGATCTGGCATTAAAGGCTGGATGGGCTGACGTTGATGTGATAACCGAAACATCAGGTGTTACACTGGAGACCATCACCTTTACTCACGAGGCTATAGCAGACGCCTTTCAGCGGCTTAGCGAGATCGGCGGGTTTGAGTTTTACTGCGATGAAGCCGGGAAGCTATATTTTGTCCATGCCACGGACAGGCAGCCAGCAATAGCCTCAGCCAGCACGGTTCTCACCGGTACCGCCTATAAGGATATTTCGGGTATACCTCCAGGCCACCCCATGGTAAACAAATCAGTAATAGTTAAAAGCGCCGATGGACTGACCACTTATGTAGAGGACACCGATTATGTGGTGAGACTTGGAGGGAGCGCGGCCAATGCTGCTGTAGCAAGGAAATCAGGCGGTGCCATCCCCGACGGAGCAACTGTCAAGGTTAGTTGTGTTTATGCAGGCTGGGTTTTTAAAGAAGGTCAGGACATTGTGGCACTGGACTATACCATCTCCGATCAAGACATCTATTCCAGAATCATTGTCATATCCCAGAACTCAGCCGGAGCATTTGTCAGGGGCGATGAAAATTTTAACGGAGTACGCTACTATGACGTGCTGGCGCACAAGGTACTGATCGTGCAGGCTGGCGATTTGGCCAGCACCAATGATCAGTGTGCCGCTATAGCCAGGAGAACCGGTGCAGCTACCTTCACCAAGCCACGGGAAGCCAACTTTGAAGCGGTAGGCAACCCCTATATCCAGGTAGGCGACTGCATCCAGATAATTGAGAGCAGCACGACCATTTCCGAGATATATAGAATTACTTCCATGGCGCACACTATGACTCCTGAGGGGTTCAAAACCCGCATGGCCTGTTATCACTACGGCTATGCGCCGATTTAAGGAGGGGTACGGCAATGAATCTGGCCGAGCTTACCAAAAGACAGCGTGACGCAGCTATGCGCCAGCAACTGCAAGACCCGGCCAAAGTGGTTATAATCTCGGAAGGCTCGGACGGAAGCGGCACTGTGGCTAACCCAGCCGCACCGCAGTGGGGCAGTATTCAGGGCAAACCTGCCAGCTATCAACCAGCTAGCCATTCGGTTATATCACACTCGGATGCTCCACAAAGCTATGCCGGGCAGGCCGGGAAGGCTTTAATAGTCAAAGCCACTGAGGACGGATTGGAATTTGGGGGCTCAGGCGGAAGCAGTGGAACTTTTGACTATGGCTTAATAACAGAGAGCGCGGGAACACCGCAGGATTGGGGGACGCTATAATGGCCATTGCAGTAAAGCATAGGCGAGGGACTACGGCTGAACACGCTTCGTTTACCGGAGCAGAAGGAGAATTAACCGTTGATACCGACAAAAAGGTAGTGGTGGTCCATGACAATGTTACTGCCGGGGGGATACCGCTTGCCAGAGAAGATAGGAATCAGCGAACCATAGACCCGTTCAAACCGGGAACGCATTCAGGACTGAGTTTCGCTTATGGAATCGGCATTGTCCGGAAAGATAACGCTGTCACCAGGGTTGATGCGGGGACAGTGCTTCTTTCTGATAATGCGACCAATTATATTGAGATAACCCCGGAAGGTGCGATCAGCGCTAACACCACCGGATATACCGCAGGGGAAATACCCTTATTTAAAGTTGTTACTGCTGGCGGGACAATATCCAGCACGCAGGACGATAGATGTTTTTTTAGTGCGGCTACAGGAGGGGGTGGGTATACCATCGGATGGAATATAGAAACAATGAGTGCTCCAATACTCACGACAATTGATGTGCCTGCATAAGGAGGCTTAGATGGCTAATAAATATTATTCAATCGGCTTGACTGCTCCTATGGCAGATATTAAGGCGGCTTTGCAGGACAAGTATGGCAGCGGTAATGTTACTGTTTATTACGAGACAACGGCATATCTGATTGTAGGCTGCACCGCGATTTCAGATAAGGTGATCAAGTTAAATTGGTATAACTCATCAGCTTTATTGCTATTCTATGGCGACGCATGGACGTCGGGAAGCACAATCACCAACCAGGTACAGTTTGCCGGATATTCAGGCGGTACTACCAGTGAAATACACTTGGTACTGGGAAGCAATATGCTTTTTCTGAATCTGCTATCTTCCTATATAAACTCAATGACTGCCGTGATTGCTAAAATGTCCAATAACGATTACATCTGTATTGGATTAGTCGGGGTTAATGGTTCCTCATACTATGCTACCTTTAAAGGCCGCAATACCACCGACGCGGTTGATGTTAAGCCGGACTCTTTTGCTGTCAAATTCGCCTCGAACACAGGAAAGCTCTATAAGCAGGATGTTCGTATAATTAGAACGGATGGGACTTTAGAAGCCAATGGTGATGGCAGTTTTGCCACCATACCAGATTTATATAACATCAGCCATTCACTCTCTCAGACGCTGCTGATAAAGGCTTCTAATTATATTATGAGTCCGACAACGCTATATATGGCTGATGGTAACTACTATATGCGAACTTCACTGTTTGCAGAGTTTTAACTAAAGGATTGACCGCCAAGTAGGGCGGTATTTTTGTTTGAGGGGGTGAACCGGGAGCTTTTATTTTGGGAGAGGGGAGATGAAAGCTGAATCAAGAAATCTTTAAACTTGCTGTTAATCAAGGAATATGGGCAGTGCTGTTTGTGGCGCTGCTTTTTTATGTACTGAAAACCGGTGAAAAACGTGAAGACCGTCTGGTTAGGGAACGCAAAGAAAGCGAGATTAAGGCGGCTGAAAGAGAAGACCGGCTGATGAATTGCCTGGGTTCTCTAACAATAATCAGCAGTGATGTTGATAAGGTGAAGGATGATGTTAACGAAATGAAGGGGGACATCAAGTTCCTAAAGGGAAAGGTCGGAGGCAAAGAGTGTGAATAGGCCAAAGCATGGACCTCTGTGATGTGGGAAGTGAGGTGTACATATGAAGAAATCAATCTATTTAAGTCCGTCTACCCAAGAACATAATATCGGCGCAGGCAAATACGGAAGTGAAGAAGCGGTAATGAACCGTATTGCTGATGTGGTTGAAAACGAACTTATTAAAAATGATTTTGTTGTTTACCGGAATAAACCGGAATGGGATTTAAAACAAGTAGTAGCGGACAGCAACGCGAAAAAACCTGATATTCATCTGGCTATTCACAGCAATGCCGGAGGGGGTAGGGGATGTGAAGTTTTCGCGATTGCCCCTGGCGGCCAGGGAGAAAAGCTGGCCCGCGCTGTATTTGATGAGATTGATGCACTCACGCCAGCAGTAGACCGGGGGATCAAGTTCAGTTCCAATCTCTACGAGCTAACCAAGACCAAAGCCCCGGCAGCGCTAATCGAGGTAGCTTTTCATGATAATCCGGCAGACGCCGAATGGATATTGCAGAGCATTCAGCCAATAGGCCAAGCCATCAGCAACGGAATCCTCAATTATTTCGGGGTTGTGCTGCAAGAAAGAGATACATCATTCAAAGCGGCGGTGAAGGTGTTATATGAGAAAGAAATTATAAAAAACCCGGAATACTGGTTGCAGAACGCTATAAAAGGAAAAGCGATTGCCGGTGAATATGCCGCCATTCTAATCAAGGGAGTGGCGGCCTTAGTTTTGAAAGGAGAGTTTTAATTATGAAGCAATCTAGATGGAGAAGCCCGGTAGCATGGTCTGCGGTAGCAGCCTTGGTTTTGTTTATTCTTAAGAACTACGGTTTACTTGTGCCGATCGGTCTTACCGAAACTAGTTTTAGGGAATTAACCACGCTCATTTTTACGGTATTATCAGCCTTTGCCTTCTTCAATGATCCTACCAAAAAGGACGGGTTTTAGGGGCTAATCTTAACGCTGTCAGCTTGACTTCTATCAAGTGCAGAGTGATGTATGGTAGGACAATTTGATAGAAAGGAGCCAGGCCATGCGGGTAAGGATTATTGAACCTATGCACCAAGCTGTTCGCAAACGAAGAACCTGCGCTTACGCAAGAGTTTCTACTTACAAAAATCTTCAAGGCGAATCCCTGGAAAACCAAATGACCTACTATGAAAACCTTATCGGCAGTAATCCGGACTATGAATATATAGGCATGTTTGCTGACCGAGGGATCACAGGAACTACGGATAACAGACCTGAGTTTCAAAGAATGCTTCAGCTTTGCCGCCAGGGAGAAATTGACTTCATAATAACCAAGTCTATCTCAAGGTTTGCTAGAAATACAGCAGTAATGCTGGAGACAGTAAGGGAACTCAAGGATATAGGCGTTGAAGTCAGGTTTGAAAAAGAAAATATAAACACGTTATCAGGGGACGGTGAGTTAATGCTTACCGTCCTTTCTTCATTTGCGGAAGAAGAAAGCCGGAGTATTAGCGAAAATGTGAAATGGCGTATCCGAAGGGACTATCAAAGCGGCAACGTTTTCATCAATACTGATAGATTCCTGGGGTACGATAAGGACGAGAACGGAAACCTGGTTATCAACGAAGAAGAAGCAGCAGTAGTAAGGCGCATTTTTAATTTATATGTGGGCGGGATGGGCTGCAAAAAGATTGCTAAAACCCTGGCCCAAGAGGGGATAAAAACCTTTAGCTGTCGAGATAAATGGGACAATTCTTCAATAATAAACATCCTGAAAAACGAGAAATATCAGGGTGATGTATTATGCCAAAAAACCTATGTGTCCAATCACAGATCCCAAAGAAGTGTGATTAATCGAGGTGAGTTGAATCAATATTACATAAGTGATAACCATCCTGCTATAGTAACTCGGGAAGTCTGGCAAAAGGCCCAGGAAATAAGGGCTCAGAACAAAAGCCGTAAAGGTATAACCAACAACCCCAAGAGCAAAAACCCCTATACCGGGCTGCTATTTTGCAGTAAATGCGGAGCATCGCTTTGGAGAGGTTCCTGGCATAGTAACAGCCCCAATAGAAAGTATGTATGGCAATGCAGCAACTATGTTAAAAACGGCAAGGGTGCTTGTACAGGTACTATTGTTGAGGAACAAGAGCTAGCAAAGGTCAATATTTATGGCGAGACTATTGTAAAGGTGGTCAAAAAAGATGGCAAGAAACATTACAGTTATTCCAGCAAGATCAGGCAAATCTAACCTTGCCGAAGATTTGGAACCGCACAAAAAACGGATGGCGGCGTATTGCCGGGTTTCCACAGACCAGCTTGAACAATTATCAAGTTACGAAGCTCAAGTCAATTATTATACAACCTACATAAATGAACACCCTGATTATGAATTCGCAGGTATATACGCAGATGAAGGCATTACGGGAACCAACACTAAGAAGCGTGAGCAGTTCAACAAAATGATTGAAGACTGCAAAGCTGGGAAAATAGATATGATCATAACCAAGTCCATATCTAGGTTTGCCCGAAATACACTCGACTGCCTGAATTACGTTAGGCTTCTTAAAGACCTGAAAATCGGGGTTATTTTTGAGAAAGAGAATATAAATACCCTGGACAGCAAGGGGGAAGTGCTGCTATCGATTTTGAGCTCCCTTGCTCAGGATGAAAGCCGTTCGATTTCGGAAAACTCAACCTGGGGAATCCGCAGACGGTTTGAACAGGGGAAGATCATTGTTAATGATAAAAAGTTTCTGGGTTACGATAAGGACCAAAACGGGAATTTGATTATAAACGAAGAGCAGGCCAGAGTAATTAGGCGTATATATACCGATTTTTTAAACGGTAAAGGGGCGAACCGTATAGCCAAAGAACTTACGGATGAAGGAGTGCTGAACTGGAATGGAAAGCCAACATGGTATGCGGGTAGCATTAGGAACATGCTCAGTAACGAGAAATACAAAGGTGATGCATTGCTTCAGAAAACCTATACCGTCGATTTCCTGAAAAAGAAACGGGAGGAGAATGTTGGCCAGGTTCCCCAGTACTATGTTGAGGACAGCCACCCGGCCATTATTGATAAGGATTCATGGGAAGCGGTACAGCTGGAAATGGAGAGACGTAAGGCTTTTGCTGAAGAACACGATATAGGTTTAGTTGATTACTCAACTACCGATCGGCCTTTATCAGGAAAAGTAATCTGCGGGAAATGCGGCAAAGCATTCGGCAGGAAAGTATGGAACTCAACTGATGAAAGGCTTCGAAGAATAGTCTGGTTATGCAATGGCAGATACCAAATTAAAGGTGAAAAAGGCTGTGGGAGTAGACACATAGATGAGCGGGTATTATACCAGGCATTTATTAATACATTCAATGCTGTGGTTGAGAACCAAGCTCATTTTATGGAGAAGTGGCGGGCTTTGGCTAACGGCGATGATCTTTTAAGGGCTGTTACCGCCAAAAGATTCACACAGATTTTCTCTAAGGCAGAGCCAATTAGTGAGTTTAAAGTGGATTTATTCTTTAAGCTGGTTGAAAAGATAACCGTTTATGATGCCGGAATATTGGTTGTTTCTTTACTTGATGGTTTGGAGATAGAATGTGAAATTGAATAGAGGTAGCCAAAAACTAACCCTTCGTTCTCACAGCATGAAAAAACAATGGACGGCAGGTTGCCAATTATACAAAAATTACGGCCTACCCGTCCAGGGTTATTCAGATATCATCCACTTCTGGTTCTTCTGAAGTATCGAAGCTGCCTCCATCTTGCTCTGCGAAAAAGTCATCATCCAGCCCGGCAGATTTGGTCGCATATAATTTAGACCAGTGCAATAAAACAATTTTAACTAGGTATCTGGAAAACATAAGCTAAGGATTTTTACCATTTATTTATGCTTGGTACAGTACTCCTGACACATATTTGACTATTAAGAGATTTATAATACCCATGTGAACCAATTGGGTTATTGTTCTCCAGATTTATAGAAAAACAGTATTCACCAATGCGAACCATATAACGGAACTCGGGAATACCGGAATGGAGTGAGTTAGAGTGTCAGATATGGTATTGGGAGTGATCTTTGGGGCCAGTGCGTTGATTTACTTGGCCTATTGCCTTATGAAAGCGGAGGAACTCTGATGAAAACCTTAGATTTGTTCCAGGTGGCATTTTATCTAATTGTACTAATTCTTTTAGCTATCCCGTTGGGCCGATATATGGCAAAAGTCTACCAGTCCGAAACGACCATATTTGATAGAGCCTTCCTTCCGTTGGAAAGGTTAATTTATCGCTTGGTTGGAGTAGATCCAAATCATGAAATGAGGTGGACCGAATATCTGGCCGCCGTTTTGTGTTTTAATCTAATTGGATTGGTTGTGCTGTTCGCTCTCTTAATGTTGCAAGCTGTTCTTCCGCTAAACCCCCAGGGTTTTGCCGGTATCAAATGGGATCTGGCATTAAACACCGCCGTGAGTTTTATCACAAATACTAATTGGCAGGCCTATAGTGGCGAGTCTATTATGAGTTATCTTAGCCAGATGTTAGGCCTGACCGTGCAAAACTTTCTATCTGCAGCCACGGGAATGGTTGTGGTGGTTGCCTTAATCCGAGGATTGTCCCGGCGGGAAGGCAAAGGCATCGGCAACTTCTGGTTTGATTTAACCAGGAGTACCCTTTGGATTCTGTTTCCGCTGTCTATTGTGGGTGCCGTACTTTTGGCTTCTCAGGGAGTGATTCAAAATTTTAGCCCCTATCTTACTTATTCAACCTTGAATGGCGGCCATCAAACATTAGCCATGGGACCTGTAGCTTCTCAGGAAGCTATCAAAATGATCGGAACCAATGGCGGCGGTTTTATGAATGCAAATTCAGCCCATCCTTTTGAAAATCCAACACCGTTCTCTAACTTATTGGAAATGTTATTTATTTTTGTTATCCCCGCAGGCCTGACGGAAACCTTCGGGAAAATGGTGGGAAATATCAAACAAGGGCGGGTTATCTTCGCTGCGATGCTATTGCTCTTTATTTTAAGCTTTTCGGTGTGTTATGAGGCTGAGATCAGCGGAAATCCCCTGCTTAAAAGCTCTGGTATAACGGACTCCTTATCCATGGAGGGCAAGGAAGTCAGGTTTGGCATTGTAAACGATGCTCTTTTTACTACCATAACGACGGCAGCTTCCTGCGGTGCGGTAAACACTATGCATGACAGTCTTACTCCCCTCGGTGGATTTATTCCCCTGCTTCAGATTATGCTGGGGGAAGTCATTTTTGGCGGAGTAGGGTCCGGTTTATATGGCATGCTCATATTTGTGATACTTACGGTATTTATTGTGGGTCTAATGGTAGGGCGAACGCCTGAGTATCTTGGGAAGAAAATTGAATCTCATGAAATTAAGATGGCCACCATTGCTGTGCTGATTCCGGCTGCAACTATTCTTATGTTCAGTGCACTGGCAGTTGTAATCCCTGCCGGAACATCTTCCATTGCCAATCCCGGACCTCACGGGTTAAGCGAGATACTATACGCTTTTTCTTCGGGAGCGGGTAATAACGGCAGCGCCTTCGCCGGGCTCAGTGCCAACACATTGTTTTACAACATTAGCCTGGCCATTGCTATGTTTGTCGGACGATTCGGCGTCATTATACCTGTACTGGCTATTGCAGGCAGCATGGTGATCAAGAAGACTGTAGCCGCCAATGCCGGTACCTTTGAGACAACCGGACCGCTGTTTACCGGTTTGTTAATGGGCGTGGTATTAATAATCGGGGCTTTGACATTTTTCCCGGCGCTGGCCCTCGGACCGGTGGTAGAACACTTTCTAATGTGGGGCGGAAAGGTATTTTAGAGGAGGATTATGGATAATGAGTGAAACGTCAGGCTTTAACCTATCGATGCTGACTGATACAGTTAAACAATCGTTTATTAAGCTGAATCCCGCTACCTTGTGGCGCAATCCAGTTATATTTTTAGTGGAAACTCTGGCTCTGTTAACTACCTATTTTATGATTAAAGACATGGCCATAGGAAAGCCGTTCTTTTTTGACGGACAGATTTCCTTTTGGCTATGGGTAACTGTACTCTTCGCTAATTATGCCGAGGCGCTCGCAGAGGGCCGGGGCAAAGCGCAAGCCGCCGCATTACGAAAAACCAAGAGTGAAACCAGCGCTAAAAAATTGTGTGGTGAGACATGGAAAGAAGTAAGCGCATCTGAACTGAAAAAAGGGGATATTGTTCTGGTTGAAGCTGGCAGAATCATTCCTGGGGACGGTGAAGTAATTGAAGGTGTCGCTTCAGTAGATGAAAGTGTAATAACCGGAGAATCGGCTCCGGTAATTAGGGAATCCGGCGGTGACCGAAGTTCAGTGACTGGGGGGACCAAGGTATTATCAGATTGGATCAAGATTAGAATTACTGCAAATCCAGGTGAGACATTTCTTGATAGGATGATTCATCTGGTAGAAGGCGCTAAACGGCAAAAAACACCAAATGAAATAGCTCTTACTATTCTGCTTTTGGGATTAACCATTATTTTTGTTTTAGCTGTAGTAACTCTGGAACCATTTGCTATATTTTCGGGAACCAGATTATCCATACCGGTGCTGGCAGCACTCCTAGTTTGCCTGATACCAACTACCATAGGTGGGCTGTTGAGTGCGATTGGAATTGCTGGTATGGACAGAGTATTAAAACGAAATGTACTGGCCATGTCGGGTCGAGCCATCGAAGCCGCCGGAGACGTAGATGTATTACTTTTGGATAAGACTGGAACGATCACCCTGGGTAATAGAATGGCTACAGCTTTTTTACCAGCGCCTGGCGTTAGTGAGCAGGAATTGGCCGATGCAGCACAGCTTTCTTCGCTGGCTGATGAGACACCTGAAGGCAGAAGCATAGTTATTTTGGCTAAAGAAAAATACCAACTGCGAGAAAGGGATATCAAGGGAATAGGCGCAACTTTTGTTCCCTTCAGCGCCCATACCAGAATGAGCGGGGTTGATTTACCCGACAGAGTTATTCGCAAAGGTGCCGCGGATGCCATCGAAAAATACCTGATAAGTGAACACAGCCAGCTTGGTTCGGAAGTAAAGACTATTGTTGAAGATATAGCCAAAAAAGGCGGAACTCCGCTGGTCGTTGCCGAAGGCGCTAAAGCGCTGGGTGTTATTCAATTAAAAGATGTTGTCAAAGGCGGTATGAAAGAGCGATTTACACAGCTCCGTCGCATGGGCATCAAAACGATCATGATCACTGGTGATAATCCTTTGACAGCCGCGGCCATTGCGGCTGAAGCAGGAGTTGATGACTTTTTGGCAGAAGCTACCCCTGAGGCCAAGCTAAAGCTCATTCGCGAATACCAGGCCGATGGCCACCTGGTAGCCATGACCGGAGACGGCACTAATGATGCCCCTGCTCTGGCCCAATCTGATGTGGGTGTAGCCATGAACAGCGGCACTCAAGCGGCCAAGGAGGCAGGTAATATGGTTGATCTGGACAGCAATCCGACCAAGCTTATTGAGGTTGTTGAAATAGGCAAGCAACTTCTCATGACCCGAGGCTCACTTACCACATTCAGTATTGCTAACGATGTAGCTAAGTACTTTGCGATCATCCCAGCACTATTTATCGTAACCTATCCTCAATTGAGGGTGTTAAACATCATGCACCTGGCGACTCCGCAGAGTGCGATTTTATCTGCAGTAATTTTTAATGCCCTGATAATTATAGCTTTGGTTCCGCTGGCGTTGCGTGGAATTACCTACAAGCCTTTAGGCGCAACTGTTATTTTGCGCCGAAATCTATTGATATACGGGTTAGGGGGGCTAATAGCTCCGTTCCTGGGTATTAAACTCATTGATATGTTTCTGGTTATTGTCGGCTTATCCTGATAACCAACCATGAAGAAGGGATGGAGATATTGTGACTAAGACAATAAGCCGGGCGTTTATTTTGTTTCTTGTTCTCGCTGTTATAACTGGAGTCGTTTATCCCCTGGTTATTACAGGTATTACAGCTTTGATTTTCCCCGCCCAAGCGCAGGGGTCGCTGCTCTATAAGGATGGCAAGGTGATTGGCTCAGCTTTAGTGGGCCAGGATTTCACTGACCCACAGTATTTTCAGGGGCGCCCATCCGCAGCTGGAGAAAATGGCTATGATGGAACCAGTTCCAGCGGTACGAATTTAGGACCCACCAACAAGACCCTGGTAAATGCGGTAAGCGAACGGGCTGATCGGGTCAGAGCGGCCAATGGAATGGAGTCTGCTGCTCCAGTACCCTCCGATTTGGTAACTGCCTCGGCATCAGGTTTGGATCCTCATATTAGCAGGGCGGCAGCCAATCTGCAGATTGCACGGGTAGCCAGGGCTAGAAATGTCAGCCAGCAGAAGGTTAAGATATTGGTTGAGAAATATACGGAAAAACCTCAATTCGGGTTTATCGGTGAGCCAAGGGTAAATGTGTTAAGGTTGAACCTGGCACTGGATGCTCTTAAATAAGGAGAACATTATGCATAAAGAAAAGCGAATGGACCCCGATACCATTCTGGCTAATCTGGATCAACCAGGTCGAGGAAAGCTAACCATATTTTTAGGGGCGGCAGCCGGAGTCGGCAAAACCTATAAAATGCTGGAGACGGCTCGTGATAGGCTGGCCGAAGGCTTTGATGTGGTTATAGGGTATGTGGAAACACATGAACGCCATGAAACTGATGCGTTGCTTAAAGGAATACCATTGGTTTCGCGGAAAACCATGGAATATAGGGGCAGACAGTTCCTCGAGATGGATTTAGATGATCTGTTAAAACGCCGCCCGCAAATAGCCCTGGTAGATGAATTGGCTCATACCAATATTCCGGGGGCACGCCATAATAAACGTTATCAGGACGTTGAGGAACTGCTGTCTGCGGGGATCAATATTTATACCACTTTAAACATTCAGCACCTTGAGACTATGAACGATATTGTGGCTCAGATCACCGGGGTGGTGGTTAAAGAAACCGTGCCTGACAGAATCCTGGAGGCAGCCTTCCAGATTCAGCTGGTTGATATTCCCCCGGAAGAGTTGATTCAGCGGTTTAAAGAGGGAAAGGTATATGTTGCTGATCAGGCTAATGATGCTCTGAAGAAATTCTTTCGTCCCGGCAATATCAACGCCTTGCGCGAGCTGGCTATGAGGTACACAGCCCAAAGAGTAGATCATCAGTTAGAATCATATATGCAAATGCATGGGATTGTTGGTCCATGGCCGACCGGTGAGAAGCTGATGGTTTGTATCAGTGCGAGTCCGTTGTCGGCTCAATTACTTCGGGTGGCTAAGAGGATAGCTAATGGCCTGCAAGCCGAACTACTGGCGGTATACGTAGAAACGCCCCGCCGTTTTCCAGTAACGGAAGCTCAAAAGGATTCATTAGCTAAAAATATCCGGCTTGCTGAAGACTTGGGTGCTCAAATAGTTAATCTGACCGGAGATGATATAGCCGAAGAGATAATTGATTTGGCTCGTAAACGAAATGTCTCTCAAATTATTATGGGTAAGCCTGAACATACGCGGATGTGGGAAATTATTAACGGATCAGTGGTGGATAGAGTAATCAGATATAGCAAAGGTTTGAGTGTACACGTTATCCCCGGAGATACAACGAAGGTCGAGCATCCAATAACAGAAGACAAATCCTATACCAGACAAGCAGGCACTGATTTACATAAACCGGTCATATCTGTTATCTACCCATATGTAATGACCATTATCATGATGGTTGTATTAACAATAATATTCCTCAATACCAAACGCTACTTGGGTCTGGTTAATATCTCTTTACTCTATCTGCTGCCAGTGGTGATCAGTGCTAACCGCTGGGGCACCAAACCGGCATTATTTTCATCTGCTATTGGTATAATAGCTTTCGACTTCCTATTTGTTCCCCCGGTTTTCAGTTTCACGGTAGCAGACATTAAATATGTTATAAGTTTCGCTATCTATGTTTTTGTGGCCTTGTTAACCGCTAAACTATCCGCCAGGTTGAAAAGACAGATCATAAATTCACGTATACGGGAAAACCAGACTTCTGCCCTCTACGGTTTAAGCAGAGATATCGCTGCGGTGGATACCTTGGATATCGTATTACAGGGAATAGCCAAAAAGGTGGGGGAAGCGATAGAAGCAGATGTTTCACTGTTGCTTCCTGACGAAAACGCTAACATAGCTCTTAAGGCAAGTTCTGGCAATACTGATTATCTTGACCAGAGTGAACTTGCCGTCGCTTCCTGGGTGCTGGAACGCGGACATAAGGCTGGTAAGGGTTCAGGAACTCTGGAAGGAGCCGCTGCTCTATATTTCCCCATGATTACTGAGCAAGATATCCAGGGAGTGATGGGAGTCCGTTTTCAGCAGGGGGTTAATATTACAGACCAGGAACGTATGCGCTTACTTGAAGCTTTTGTGGGTCTGGCAGCAATGGCGATCAATCGTATTAAGTTATCTGAAGAGACGCGCAGAGTTTCAAACCTGGCTGAATCAGAGCGGTTAAGAACGGCATTGTTCAATTCTATATCTCATGATTTGCGAACACCGCTCGCTTCCATAATTGGGGCAGTAACTAGCTTGATGCAGAAAGATTGTGTTTATACTCCCGCAGCCAGTGATGATTTATTACAAACGATTTACCAGGGAGCCGATCGTATGAACCGCTTTGTAAATAATCTGCTGGATATGGCCAGATTAGAAGCTGGAGTATTAAAATTAAATAAAGAATTAATTGATATCCAAGACATTATTGGTGTCGCTGTAAGCCGGATGGATACGCAGTTGAACCAGCGTTCTTTTTCAATGACCATTGCTCCTGACCTGCCCATGATAGAAGTTGATTTCGTTTTAATAGAACAAGTACTAATCAATCTATTGGATAATGCCTTGAAATATTCCGAGTACAATCATTCAGTATCAATTCATGCGGGGATCTCGGATGGCGAAGTATTAGTAACGGTTGCTAATGAAGGGCCAACCATTTCGGTAAATGATTTGGATAGAATCTTTGATAAATTTTATCGTTTGAGTTCTCCCAGACTGGTAAGCGGTACGGGTCTGGGATTAGCGATTTGCAAGGAAATCATAGAATTGCATGGAGGAAGAATCTGGGCTGAAAATAAGGACAGTTGTGGTGTTATGATAACCTTTGTTTTACCGGCTGCCGGGAAGATCTCCGTTTATGGAGGATTGCCTGATGGGAAAGAATAATAATGCCAGAATACTTGTGGTTGATGATGAATCTCAAATACGAAAGCTATTAAGGGTGGCGCTTAGTGCATATGGTTATGAAGTGAAAGAGGTTAATTGCGGACAGGATGGCCTTAGAGAAATGGCTATCTACCGGCCAGACCTTGTGATTTTGGATTTAGGGCTTCCCGATATGGATGGCCTTGAAATATTGAAGCAGCTTAGGGAGTGGTCCCCAACTCCCGTTCTTATTTTATCTGTTAAGGAACAAGAACAAGATAAAATAACAGCTTTAGATGCTGGCGCTGACGATTATGTGAGTAAACCATTCAGCATGGGAGAATTGCTGGCAAGAATTCGCACTGCATTACGCCATTCTTACTATGAAAATGGAGAAAACCCGATTTTATTCTTCAACGATTTGGAAATTGATATTGTTCATAGAAAAGTAAAACTAAGTGGTAATGAAGTCAAGCTTACCCCTACTGAATATGAGATATTAAAAAATATGGCTATCCACTCCGGTAAGGTTATTACTCACCGGCAATTATTAACTGCTATTTGGGGAAAGGCCTATGAAAATGATACACACTACTTAAGAGTCTACATTGGTCAACTACGCAAGAAAATTGAAATAGATCCATCAAGGCCAAAACATATTATAACTGAATCAGGAGTAGGCTATCGCCTACTTTGAATCATTAAAAACACTTCATGGGGCCATAAGGTTTTATATTCCATCTAGGAATGGTGTAAGGTGCGCCCCCCCCCCTACCATTTAGGGGGTACACTTTTACGCAAAATGCAGTATTTACGCGCTTTAGTATCACTTAATGGCCAAAACACAGGGTGATTGCATACTTATCAAAACTGCGCAGGGGAAGTTTATACTGGTAGACGGCGGGGGCAGTGAGTTTACCGATATAGCGCACCGCAAGCTGCTGCCCTATCTGCATCATCGAGGGATAAGAGAGATATGGCTGATGATCAACACTCACCCTGATACTGACCATCTGCAGGGCCTGGAAGCGGTCATACAGGAAATTAGAGTAAGGCAGGTGGCCATTCCGGATAGTATGGCAGTATCAGACCGATATGATGGAATCAAAGAGATGGCAGCGAAACAGAATATACCCATTTACAGGTTGTATGCGGGAGATGATCTGAGTATTGAGAAAGGATTGAGCGCCCGGGTGCTCTACCCGGATCATAACGATAATGATAGAAGCACCAACAACCAATCGCTGGTGTTTTATCTCCGGTACGGATCTTTCAGTACACTGTTGACCGGAGATATCCAGGCACAGGGTATGCATACTCTGATTACAGAAGGTGAACTGGAGCCGGTCACGGTAGTGAAGGTACCCCATCATGGCAGCAAAGGTTCGCTGCTGCCAGCCTTCTATAATGAAACCAGGCCTAACTGGGCGGTGATATCGGTGGGGGCCAACAACCGATTTGGTCATCCTCATCCCCTAGTATTAGAGGAGTTGGCCCGGCGAAACATTAAGATATTCAGGACCGATCAGAACGGAGCAATTACCGTTAAAACTGATGGTCAAAGCAGCAGTATTAGTTCCTACCGCCAACCAGCTATCGTGAGAAGCACCCCCCGGAAGCCTTTTGCACAATAGTGAATATTCATGGCGAAGCTGTATAGGACCCTGATTATGAATTCGCGAGTGTTATGCAGACGAAGGCATTACGGGAACCAAACATGCGTACATAAATAATGGTAGGCGGGTGATAACTTGACCACCCGTACCTACCAGATCACTGAGGAGGCTAGAAGAGTTAGTTAGATCTAATGTCACCTTTTTATCAATGGCAATTGATGCCTAGGCAATTTTGTTGCTTCTTACCCAGATTTTCATACCATCGGCTTCCTTAATCAATTCATCACGCAAATCCGGATGAGCGATACTGATCAGCGACTCCGCCCGTTCCCAGGTGGATTTGCCCTTGAGCATGGCCACACCATACTCGGTTACTACATAGAAGTTGATGCTGCGAGGTACGGTTACAATAGCGCCGGGAGTCAGTATCGGCTTGATTCTGGATTGGAGGCTGCCGTCCTTGCCTTCAAATGTGGAAGTCAAGCAAATAAGGCCTTTGCCGCCCTTGGAATAGTAGGAACCAATGATAAAGTCCAATTGCCCTCCGGTCCCGGAGATTTGCCGTATTCCGGAGGATTCTGAGGCCACCTGGCCATATAAATCCACTTCAACGGCATTATTAACGCCTATGACAT
This sequence comes from Deltaproteobacteria bacterium, assembly GCA_050258735.1. Lineage (GTDB taxonomy): Bacteria > Bacillota > Syntrophomonadia > Syntrophomonadales > Syntrophomonadaceae > Syntrophomonas_A. The sequence goes on from JBLMZJ010000088.1 coordinate 43,141, forward strand.
TGTTATTTTGACCGATAATAACGGGATCATTGGTATAATCCACCGGGTAGGCGGCACAGACCGGGTTGTTGTCCAGGAAGTTATACAGCTTATTCGTGCCCATGGCAAATGTATAGACCATCTTGCACTGGTCTATTTGCTTGCGGCGTCCGGTAATTCGTCCGGCTTCGTACATATCCACATAGGAGTCCACCAGCATCTCGGTATGAACCCCCAGATCCTTCAGGTCGGATTGGGCAATCATGGCTCCTACCGCATTGGGCATAGCCCCTATGCCTAACTGCAGGCATGCTCCGTCCTCTATTTGTTCCATAATAATGGAGGCAATCTTTTTGTCAATATCAGATATAGGCAGTTTGGGCAGTTGAATCATGGGCTGGTTATCG
>JBLMZJ010000089.1:0-10260 GCA_050258735.1 Deltaproteobacteria bacterium
TCAGCGAGGTGTCTGATGCCCTGGCGATAGTGGTCTCCGAAGAAACCGGTGTCATCTCCCTGGTGGGCGATGGCGATATCCGGCGCAATCTTAATAAGTCGTCCCTGAGAGATATTCTAAACCGGGAGATGAATTCGGAAGAAATTGATCCCGCATCATGGTTCAGGAGGTGGACGGGTGATGGCCGGGACCTCAAGAAAGAATAATATTGGTCTCAAGATAATATCGGTAGTTCTGGCCCTGTTACTCTGGGCTTATATAGCCAACGAGAACCAGGGTAGCGCCAGCCAGCACACGGCCGGGGTCAGCCTGCGCTACACCAATCTCGGCGATGGCCTGGTCGTGAGCGGCCCTGAACGGGTAGCGGTAAAGCTCTGGGGATCATTCCGGGAAACTGGTGCGGTAGTGGCCTACGTGGATCTGCGTGGTTTGGGGGAGGGCACCTACCAGCTGCCGGTGCAGGTAAAAACGGTAAAGGGAGCAATGTTTGCCAGTGTGCAGCCGGACAAGGTCGAGGTAGTCCTAAAGCGAACCACCCGGCATGAATTCAAGATAGGCTACCGGGTGGTACAAAGCCCGCCTGAAGGATATCAGCTGCTGGACGTGGTATTTATACCGGACCGCTGCCTGGTGACCGGGGATGATGCCTCAGTGAAGAGGGTAGACCAGGTAATAAGCTCGCTGCAATTGGGAAATACCAGGGAAAGCACTACCAGCCGGGTAAAACTTGCGGCAGTCGACGCCAACGGTAGCATAATCGGAAAGGGGATCAGGATAACCCCGGCCCAGCTTGAAGTATATGTAGCAATAGCCCCCAGGCAGAGCACCAAGAAAGTTGATGTCAAACCTGTGCTGCAGGGTAAGCTGCCGGATGGTTATCAATTGCAGGATGTGTTGGTGACTCCGACAAATGTGACGCTGCGCGGAAGTGAGGAAGCATTAGTGGCAACGGATGAAATTACGGCAGAAGTCAGTCTGCAGGACCGCAAGCAATCATTCAGCCAGGAGATCGAGCTGAAGAAAATTAAGGACGCCCAGGCCTTTCCGTCAAAAGTGATCATTGAAGTTCTTATCAGCAGCAACAGCGAGGAAGTAACACAATAATGACTATTCGTCTGCGGGGCGTAAGAATGCCCCTGGATCATTCCACAGCCCAATTACGTAGGGCTGCGGCCAAAGAACTGAACATCAAGGAAACCGACATAGTTTCCTGTCAACCATCAAGGAGAGCTGTAGATGCCAGGCGACGGACGGTACAGTTTACCTATACTCTTGATTTGCTATTAGCCGGTGACCTGGAACAGGACAACCGGATACTTGCTTTGCCAGGGGTGGTCCGTCAAAAGGAACAGGTTTTCCAAGAGGTAGTTGCTGGTTCCCAAGACCTGCGGTATTCCCCGCTTATCGTGGGTTCCGGGCCGGCCGGGTTGTTCTGTGCCCTCTATCTGGCTCGCAGGGGTTATCGCCCTGTGGTGATAGAAAGGGGCCCCGACATGGACCGGCGTATACATGCGGTAGAAGGCTTCTGGCGGGGCGGTAAATTTGACGCCATGGCCAACGCTCAGTTTGGCGAAGGTGGAGCTGGGACATTCTCTGACGGCAAACTGACCACCCGCAGCAGTGACGAGAGAATCAACCTGGTCTTGCAGACCTTTGTCGATTACGGCGCTCATGAAGAGATCCTCTATGTAAAGAAACCACATGTCGGAACCAATATCATCCGCCAGGTGGTCAAGAAGATCAGACAGGAGATCCTGGCTCTGGGAGGAGAAATCTATTTTGATGCCTGTCTTACGGATATTATAGTTAACCAGGGGCGGTTGGAAAGCATAATAATAAATAATGAGATTGATATTCCGGTGTCGTTATTGGTCCTGGCAACCGGCAACAGCGCCCGGGATATCTATCTTCTGCTGGACCGGCGGGAGGTCAGACTCAGTCCTAAATCATTCGCTCTGGGAGTCAGAGTGGAGCATCCTCAGGAGGTAATTGACCGGCAGCAATACGGCAGCTTTGCCGGACATCCTAGCCTGGGGGCAGCTGACTATCACCTTACTTATCAGGACCGGGCCAGCGGTCGGGCAATCTATACCTTTTGTATGTGTCCCGGCGGATACGTGATAGCGGCTTCTTCGCAGACCGGAGGCGTAGTCACCAACGGTATGAGCTATGATACCCGGGACAGCGGCATAGCCAACAGCGCTCTGGTAGTGACCGTAGACCCGGCAGATTGGAACCACACTACCCTGGGCGGCATTGATCTGCAGGAAAAACTTGAACAAAAAGCCTTCGCTATGGGTGGTGGTGATTATAAGGCCCCTGCCCAGCTGCTCAAAGATTTTCTGCAGCAGCAAAGCACTGTTTCACTGGAGGATTCACTGGCGAGTTACCGGCCGGGAGTAGCCCCGGCTAACTTGTGGAACCTGTTTTCGCCTGATATCTGCGGTGTCATGCAGAGGGGAATAGAAGCCTGGGGCGCCCGTATGCCTGAGTTCTTAGATCACCGGGCAGTCCTTACCGGTGTGGAGACACGGACCTCGGCTCCGGTTCGTATGGAACGTGACGAAAACATGTGCTCCAGCCTGGAGAATCTCTATCCCTGCGGAGAAGGGTCGGGTCATGCAGGAGGGATAGTCAGTTCTGCAGTAGACGGCATCAAGGTGGCAGAGAAGATAATTAATACATTCAGCCAGCCAGCCGGGCTTTTAAATATAGATCACCCCGGGGTCACCAGTGCCCGGGACCTGGAGTGTAAATAGACGAGGTAGGGGCCACTGTCATTGCGAGCGCAGCGCGGCAATCTTCTACCCTGGCCTTAGTGGAAGGTGAATGAATAGACACAATAATCTATGAAGCATAGTTAAATAAATATCTGTGTAAATCCGTGTTAATCTGTGGCTAAAAACAAATCAATCTCTTTTAGGTTAATAACTAGTCTTGGGGAGGAATTTTTGTTGGGAACCTTGTTTGGAACTGATGGAGTACGTGGAATAGCCAATGTAGAACTTACCGCTCAGCTGGCCTATGATCTTGGCCGGGCCGGAGCTTATGTCCTGGCTCGCCATGACGGCGGGAAACGGCCCCGCATCCTGGTGGGGAAGGACACCCGCATTTCAGGGGATATGCTGGAAGCCGCCCTGGTTGCCGGCATATGTTCTATCGGGGCCGATGCCCTGACAGTTGGAGTCATACCTACCCCTGCTATAGCTTACCTTACCCACAAATATGAGGCCTCCTGCGGAATCGTGATTTCCGCATCACATAACCCGGTCGAAGATAATGGCATCAAGTTTTTTGGTTCGAGCGGTTACAAACTGCCTGACGACATTGAAGCCGAGATAGAGGAGCTGGTGTTGTCAGGCACCTCCGATATGCCTACGCCTTCAGGCGCTGATGTGGGAAGGGTTTATGGCATCGTCGAAGCCGAAAATAACTATATGAGTTTCCTTAGTGCCTGTTATGATCTGGAAAAGGACCTTGAAGGTCTGACCCTGGTAGTTGATTGCGCCAACGGAGCAGCTTATAGCGTCGGCCCAGAGATGTGGCGGCGGTTGGGGGCCAGGGTGATTCCTATCCATGATCAGCCCAATGGAGTAAACATCAATGACCGCTGCGGTTCCACCCATATTGAAGTGCTTCGTCAGGAGGTATTAAATAACGGCGCCGACATGGGCATTGCCTATGACGGGGATGCTGATCGCTGTATTGCTGTTGACGAATTGGGGAACGAGCTGGATGGCGATTTCATCATGATGATCTGTACTTTGGATCTCAAGCAGCGCGGATTGCTGGAACCCCCTCAGGTGGTTGCCACGGTCATGAGCAACATCGGTCTGGACATAGCCCTGCGTTCCGAAGGGGTCAGTACCCTGAGCTGCAAGGTGGGGGATCGCTATGTGCTGGAGAAGATGCTGGAGACCGGTGCCATTATCGGCGGTGAACAATCCGGCCATATAATATTTAGAAAGTATGCTACTACCGGTGACGGTATACTGACTTCATTGAAGCTGGCGGAAGCGGTAAAGAGGAGCGGTATCAAGCTCTCCCAGTTGGCAGCCCTTATGGAAAAACAGCCGCAGAAACTGGTGAATGTACGCCTGGATAACAAGGAGGCGGTGATGAATCATCATCTGGTGCAAGCGGCACTGCAGGAGGCTGAGACCCGACTGGGAGACCATGGTAAACTGGTGGTCCGTCCTTCCGGTACTGAGCCGCTGGTGCGGATCATGGCCCAGGGACCCGACCGGGTATTGCTGGAAGAGGTCATTGAAAATATCCGGGTCGCTGTGGACCAGGTCTCCGGTGGGGCTAGTTAGTTGATATGCAAGTTTTTTTCCTGATACACGCCGCAGCTATTAAGCTATAATAGGTTGAAGAAGATTTAAAGGAGGTGGTGGGAACCGACAGCAAAGAGTTTTAATAAGGAGGTGGGAAACTAAACGTGCATGGTTTTTCACAAGCGCCTGACCCGGTCGGAGAATATGACCGGGTGACGAGGAGGGGGTTTATCGATACTTCGGCGGGTGCCCCCCGGTGACCACCATCGTAAATGCAGTTACAAAACCGGATAGTAATGTCCGGCACAAAATATTGCATTAGTGGGTACGAATAATACGGTTATTTATTGATGCGGCCTATGCCGGCAAGTGCTTCGTGTTGTTTGCTGGCGATGGGCGGAGTCTGTTTACAGGGCAGACGTTTTAATTCGTTTAACCGGAGGTTTTATATATGTGTGGAATTATGGGATACATCGGCCAGGGCAATGCCATTCCGGTGATAGTCGACGGATTGGCCCGGCTGGAATATCGTGGTTATGACTCAGCCGGGATCGCAGTTTACCGCGCCGGCGGCGAATCTGGAGAAGCGCTCCTGGAGGTGACCAAGAAAAAAGGCCGGCTGGCAGATATGGTAGCTGCCCTGGGGGATGCCCCGGCCAGCCATCTGGGTATCGGACATACCCGCTGGGCGACGCACGGGGTGCCCAGTGACAAAAATGCTCATCCGCATACCGATTGCAGCGGTAACATAGCGCTCATACACAACGGCATCATCGAGAATTATGCCCCTCTGCGCAAGCAGTTGATACTGGAAGGGCATGATTTCGTCTCAGAAACTGACACCGAGGTCATGGTGCACCTGATCGAAAAATATTACGAAGATTCACTGGAAGAAGCCGTACGTAAGGCGCTGGGTGCTGTCTACGGATCATTCGCCATCGTGGTCATCAGCGCCAAAGAACCTGATAAGATCATCGCCGCCAAGAAAGCCAGCCCGATGATCGTCGGCCTAGGAGACGGTGAAAACTACCTGGCGTCAGATATACCGGCCATCCTCGGTAAAACCAAAAAGGTCTACATCATCGAAGACGATGAGTTCGTGGTTTTAACAGCGGATTCCGTCAAGATCACGGATTTCGAGGGCAACCCCATTAATAAAGAAATCTACGAAGTGACCTGGGATTTGGAACTGGCGGAAAAGGGCGGTTTTGAACATTTTATGTTAAAAGAGATCCACGAACAGCCCGAGGCTATCCGCAAGACCATCGGCGGTCGCATCAAGGAAGGCCGGGTCGATTTCTCAGATCTTGATTTCGATGAAGTATTTAAAAATATCGGCAAGATATTTATCGTTGCCTGCGGGACCGCTTATCACGCCGGTCTGGTAGGCCGACTGGCAATTGAAAAGCTGGCCGGTATACCGGTGGAAACCGATATAGCATCCGAGTTCCGCTATCGTACAGTGCTTTGGAAGCCCGATGACCTGATGATCGTCATCAGCCAGTCAGGAGAGACAGCAGATACCCTGGCCGCCTTGCGTGAAGCCAAGAGCCACGGCATCAAGGTGCTGGCAGTGACCAATGTAGTGGGCAGCGCCGTTGCCCGCGAGGCCGATCGGGTCATCTATACCCACGCCGGACCTGAGATAGCGGTGGCCTCCACCAAGGCCTATTCCACGCAGTTGGTGGTCATGTACCTGTTGGCCCTGCATCTGGCTGATCTCCGAAAGAATTATGATGAAAATGAGATCAAGAGCCTGGCCAGTGAAATGCTTTATATCGATACATTGGTGGAACAGGTACTTAAGGCCAATGGGGCCATCCAAGCCCTGGCTGAAAAATATCAGAACGTACAGGATACCTTTTTCCTGGGCCGGGGGCTGGATTATGCTGTTGCCATGGAAGGTGCCCTTAAGCTCAAGGAGATCTCATACGTGCATGCTGAAGCTTATGCCGCCGGTGAGCTGAAACATGGTCCCCTGGCCCTGATCCATGACGAGGTGCCGGTGTTGGCCTTGATAACCCAGGATACGCTGGTGGATAAAAGCATGTCCAATATCAAAGAGGTAAAGGCCCGGGGTGCGGTAGTGATAGCCATCTGCAAAGAGGATCTGCAGGAAGCCTGCCAGGAATGTGATGAGCAGATATTACTGCCCACCATAAATCCGCTGCTGACTCCGCTTGTTTCGGTGGTGCCGCTGCAGGTATTTTCATATTATATGGCGGTCTACCGGGGAGCTGATGTTGACAAACCACGCAATCTGGCCAAGAGCGTGACGGTGGAATAAAACTAAAAGTCATTTTCTTCTTCATCATCATCAATTATAAAAACCCGGAGTTTTACTCCGGGTTTTAGTTTGTCAGAGAAGTAGCAGACCGAGCAAAAATGGCGAAGGTAAGTTACTTAAGACGATCTTTCAGTTGAGGCAAAAATGATAAGCCACCTCAATAGTCATGTTTAGTAGGTTTTCGATGACCCCATTCGCAGTAAGCTCAATCCGAGGCACAAGCAACCCGCGAATGAGGCGTACTTAGGGTACGTTGATTGAGCGGGGATTGCGAAGTAACGATGAGATTCGTCTGTTTTGACGGTCTGAAGCCCGGAGTTTTACTCCGGGTTTTCTTATCTGTGATCCACTGGATAGGATTTGGGAAATTTCAGGCAGGAAAAAATCAATTACCTGTCGAAGTTTATAAGAGAAATTAGTCCCAAGTAAATGCGACCTAAGACTCTATTTGTCAAGCAAATGGCATATATTAAGAATGGGGTGTTATAACTGGAACCGTTGTTATTGCCGGGTGAACTGCATTTGCGTAAATTTGTTGCTCCGGAGATCATTTTTGGTGTCGGAGCCAGTGTCCTGGCCGGCCGGTATGCGCAGAATATGGGGGCTCGGAGGGTAATGGTCGTCAGCGATCCGGGGGTGGTTGCCGCCGGATGGGCGGGAAAGGTCATAGATTCTCTGGAGGAATCCGGACTGCCTTATGTTCTGTTTGACGGGGTCACCCCTAATTCCAAGTCCAATGAGGTAGCGAATGGTGCAGAAATCTACCTGGCTAAAAAATGCGATGCCCTTATTGCTGTAGGCGGAGGCAGTGCCATTGATTGCGCCAAGGCTATAGGGATAGTAGGGAACAATCATGCACCTATCAAGAAGTTTGAAGGAGTGGACCGGGTAGATGTGGCTATCCCTCCCTTGATCTGTATACCAACCACCGCAGGGAGTTCGGCAGACGTTTCCCAGTTTGCCATTATCATGGATCAGGAACGCCGGGTAAAAATGGCTATTGTCAGTAAGGCCGTAGTCCCGGATGTCGCATTGATAGATCCCACGACCCTGGTTACCATGTCATCTTATTTGTCGGCCTGTACAGGGATGGATGCATTGACCCATGCCATTGAAGCCTATGTCTCCAACGCAAGTTCGCCTTTGACTGATCTGCATGCCCTTGAAGCCATCCGCCTGATCAGCGGTTATCTGCTCCCCTCAATATCCAGCCCCGAAAACGTCATGCTGAGAGGTAAGGTGATGCTGGCCAGCATGGAAGCGGGATTGGCCTTTTCCAATGCCATCCTGGGCGCTGTTCACGCCATGGCCCATAGCCTGGGGGGACTGCTCGACCTGGCGCACGGTGAATGTAATGCAATTTTGCTTGAGCCGGTCATTGCTTTTAATTATTCGGCTGCGCCCGGGAGATATGCTCATGTTGCGCAGGCTATGGGCATTGATCTTGGTGGTTTATCCGAGATCGAAATAAAACATGCACTGCTAGAACGTATCAGTGATTTACGAAGAAGCGTAGGGATAACCCGGCAGTTGGGGCAAATCGGGGTAAAACCTGAAGACATACCGGAATTATCCCGTAAAGCCCTGGAAGATGCATGCATGGCCACTAATCCAATAGCCCCGACTTTACAGGAAATCGAGGATATATATCATGCCGCCTTCTAAAAAAAGACCTCCCCAATATGAGGAACTGCGGGAACAATTGATAGGTCTGGGTGAACGCTCTTTACGGAAGAGTTATTATCCGGCCCTGCAGGAAAAGATAGACGATCTCCAGAGGTTCAGGGCCTTGCTGGATGAGAGTCATGATCTCATCTTTCTTCTGCAGATCCCATCCGGGTCGATCGTCGACGTAAATGAATCGGTCTGTCAGGAGTTGGGTTACCAACGAGAAAAACTGCTGGCCACATCTTTCGATATATTCATGGCCAAACCGGATCTGCTGTGGACGGTCGTACATAATCCGGAGACGTCCAATCAAGCCTTTCGCCTGACCTTTACCACCGTATTTAAAAAGTATGACGGGAGCTATTTGCCGGTTGAGGTCACACTTAGCCAGGTTTCCTTCCAAAAGGTCCACTATGCTGTAGTGGTGGCCCGCGATATTACCGAACGGATCGCGGCGGAGGAAGAATTGAAGCAAGCCCATCTATTACTGGAACAGCGGGTGGAGGAGCGCACATCGGCTCTCCTGCAGTTGGCTGAATCCCTGAAAGCCGAGATAACCGATCGGAAAAAAGCGGAAGAACAATTAAAATTTTTGAGTTTACATGATTTTTCTACCGGTTTATATAATCGTGCTTATTTTGCCGAAGAGATTAGGAGACTGGATACCGGGCGGCATTATCCGGTCAGCATGATCATATGTGATGTGGATGGCCTGAAAATCATTAACGATTCAATGGGGCACGATATGGGTGATCAATTGCTGGTTGCGGTAGCAAATGCACTGCGGGCCGGAGTTCGGGATGGTGATGTGGTTGCCCGGGTAGGCGGAGACGAATTTGCCATATTGATCCCTCATGTAAATGAGAGCGCTATGGAACATATCATAAGCAGGATAAAGTCTCAGGTAGACAAACATAACCATAACAAACAGGCAGTACCTATGATAATCTCCATGGGGTACGCAACCAGTCCGGGTCAGGAAAAGAGCATTGATGACCTGTATCGGGAAGCAGACAATTATATGTACCAGAACAAACTGAACAACCGCCAGGCGTCGGTGAAGGCATTGACCAAGGCCATTGAAAAGGCTTATAAAATAAAAGATTTTGGCCGGGAGGGACATGGCCGGCGCTTATGGAGATTCAATCAAGCTATGGCTCAGGCCATGGGCCTGCCGCGTGATCAGGTAAGGCTGCTCAAACTGCTGGTGAAATATCATGATATCGGGAAACTCCGCATAAGTGACAGCATACTGCTGAAACCGGCGTCATTGACCGCCGAGGAAGAGATGACCATAAAAGGACATTCCGAATATGGCAAGAGGATCGTTCTGGCCATACCGGAACTCGATAAAATATCAGATCTGGTTTGGAAACATCATGAATGGTGGGATGGCCGGGGATATCCCCAGGGTGCCAGCGGAGAGGATATTCCGTTGCTTTGCCGTATTTTTGCCATCACCGATGCCTATGAAGCTATGACCGGGTCCCGCCCCTACCGAAATCAGATGGATCACGAAGAGGCGGTCAAGGAACTTAAAAGAATGGCAGGTATCCAGTTCGATCCCGATCTGGTAGACATTTTTATCTGGGTAATGGAAAAAGACCGGGCATAACCGGGAATATAACATACGAAAGCTATTGATATGAGCTTGCAGGTTTGCTACAGGCTCTTTTGCTTTCTGTTCTGGCAAGAGAAGGAATCATTAAATAAAATATCGAATCTAATTCATATTGAGGAGTGCCATCAAAAATTTGGAATGGAGTTTATGATGATAGGTGAAAGAAAAGATCCATATATCTTTTTCATTGTAGTCATTATGATTTTGAGCATTATCATATTGCCCGGCGCAATCGCCCAAGCTGCAGCAAGCAGTGAGGAAAGCCTTACCAGCCAGTTCAAGGATGTCGGAAATGACAGCAGTAACTTGGTGTACATAAACTACATGAATGCCCGGGGGATATTGGGCGGATTCCAGGACGGAACCTTCCGCCCCGACGAAGGGCTCACCCGTGCCCAGGCCGCAGT
>JBLMZJ010000090.1:0-18459 GCA_050258735.1 Deltaproteobacteria bacterium
ATGGCCGTCTGGCGGAAATGGAACATACCCGGCAGCTAATGGATTCCATCATTGAAGAGATATTTGCCCTGCTTTCCGCCATGGGCCAGGAAGTGCTTTGGAAAGACGCAGCCGAGTATAAAGCGGCTTTTTATGGACAAATGATCCCAACTACGGCTGGGCACCACGCTTCTATGCTGCAAGATATCCAGCGGGGAAGACGAACGGAGATAGACGCCTTAAATGGTGCTGTAATCGAGCTGGGTCGTCAATTCAAGGTCGATACCCCGGTTAATGCCGTAATCACAGCATTACTCAAGTCCAAGGAGACCATGTTTCTTAAACCCGACCTCCATACTTCTTGATGATAGCGACCGCTTGATCCACATTTTCACCAGCGGTGACCACTGTCAACATAAAGGCCTCACCGCCGGCCATTCCAGCGCCGTCGCTTGCCATGCCACTGGCTGAATCAGTGGCTGCCAGCAGGGGGTTCGGTCCGCCGGAGTCGGATCCATATAGGGTAAGTCCGGAAATCGTCCTGGCATTATTGATGGGACTATTCAATTCGTGATTATAGGAAACCCCATAACTGGATACCCGGTCTACGCTGATCGCTCCCGAATCGGTTACCAGGCCAGCTTGAATGATTTCTTTGGATGCACCGCTGGCTCTGGTACTGGAAGGAAAAAAGGAAAGAATGCTGCGTTCACCCTCGGGTAGTTGCATATCTGTGACCTCCAACGCCTTTTGGCAATAGCTTGGCTTTTTCTTATCAGCTTATACTGGCGTAATATTCCATTCGATACTGTAATCCGGGATGCGTACTTTTCATTTTCAATATTTTGATATATTATTAAACTACGTTTTAGGTACTCCATATGTCACCAAACCAGTCAGATCTTTACCCGTTTACTTTAATGCAACCAAGACCCTGAACCTGCTCAAAATGCATGATGTAGCCAATCTGTATTACCGGCCCCTTAACGGCATCCTAAAATCAGCAATAATTAATTCATGAATCGCAAGGAGGAGTGTTTTGTGGCAGCTGAAGAGAGTAAAAAAGGAATACTGTTAGAGAGCGGTACCAATGAGATGGAGATCATCGAGTTTGGTATCGGCGAGAGTGCCTTTGGCATCAATGTTATGAAGGTGCGAGAGATAATCAATCCCATCAAAGTCGTTCAACTGCCCGGAACCCATCCCTGTGTGGAAGGTCTTATTTATCTGCGGGGCAATGTCATGCCGCAGATCAACCTGGGCCAGTACTTAAACTATGAACCATCAGCTAATCCCCAGCAGGATCGGGTCATCGTAGCCGAGTTCAACCAGATGAAGATAGCTTTCCGGGTGCAGACGGTGGCACGCATACACCGCATCTCCTGGGAGCAGATCGAAAAGCCGTCTGATCTGCAGAGCGGAGAAACAGTGGCTGTGGGTATCATCAAGATGGGTGAGAGGATCATCCTCCTCTTGGATTTTGAAAAGATCGTTATGGAGATAAACCCGGATCTCGGCATGACGGGAAACAAGATGAACATGCCGGCAACCGCCGATCATTCCAACCAGCATATCGTAATTGCCGAAGATTCCGCGACTCTTCGTCATTTCATCGAAGGCGTGCTCAACGGCATCGGTTTCACACATCTAAATTTCTTTGAGAACGGCGCCCTGGCCTGGAACTATTTAGAGGACCTGGCGGAAAAACGCGGAGAAAATTTCACCGAGGATGTGCAGCTGCTCATAACCGACATCGAAATGCCGCAGATGGATGGTCATCACCTTACCCGACGAGTAAAACAACATAAGGTCCTGAAAAAGCTGCCAGTGGTCATCTTCTCGTCGCTGATCAATGAAGATCTCTTCCATAAGGGAAAAGCGGTAGGTGCAGATGCCCAGATCAGCAAACCGGATTTCCCCGGCCTGGCATATTCCTTGATCGACCTGGCCCTTAAACCATAGATTTCTATATTGACTAATAAAAAAATCAATAAACGCTCAGCGTATTTTTATTTCTCTAGTCTATAATAGAGCGAGACTTTTCAACCCGTACCTTTTGTTTTAATATACAGGTTGAAAGGAATCGCTTTTTATTTGTGTACAATCTCCATAAACGATCACCAATGGAAAGGAGCATCCTTAAATGAAAAAGGGTCAGTATGTTTTGCTGTCGATCGTACTTTTATGCGGGTTCATTTTGGGAGGGACTGTTGTAGCAAATAATCTGAATGTGGATCTGCTGTCGGCCATAACCGGTTCAAAACCTGCCAGTAGCTTACCGACATCAACAAACATACAGTCGCCTCCCGTATCTGTTTCAACTCCGACCGCAGGCGTCGCCAATCTAGTTGAAAAAAGCGCGCCGGCTGTTGTAAACGTGGAGACCAGGATCAGGGTAGACAACGGGCTGAACGATCTATATTTTAATGACCCCTTCTTCCGGGAATTCTTCGGTAACCGGATCCAGCAGACACCGCAATATGAGACTGGCATCGGGACCGGTTTCATCATATCCAGGGATGGTTACATCATCACTAATCAGCATGTAGTAGATGGCGCGGATCAGATCACGGTCAAGATCGGCGGGAATAAAAAGAGGCTGCCTGCACGTCTGGTAGGACAGGATTATGAGCTGGACCTGGCCGTGTTAAAGGTCGAGGGCAGCTCTTACCCCACCGTGCCCCTTGGCGACTCCAACAAAATGCGAGTGGGTGATTTCGTAGTAGCCATCGGCGAACCCTACGGTCTGGACAATACGGTCACCACCGGGGTGGTCTCCGCCAAGGGCCGTCCAATCACCATACAAGATCGCAATTACAAGAACCTGATCCAGACAGATGCAGCTATAAATCCCGGCAATAGCGGCGGGCCGCTCCTCAATCTGGCCGGTCAGGTGATCGGGATCAATACCGCAGTAAATGAGGGTGCCCAGGGTATTGGCTTTGCCATACCTATCAATACGGTCAAGGATGTATTGCAGGAATTGATGAACGGCCAGAAGGTGATCCGTCCCTATATGGGCATAGGTATGAGTGATATAGATGAAAACGTGATCCAGCAACTGGGTCTGCCTTCTGATAGTCAAGGGGTTGTTATCCTGCGGGTCGAATCCGGCAGCCCGGCTGACAATGCGGGTCTCAAAGCGATGGACATTATCACCAGGATCGGTGGGAAAACCATCACAACATCTGCAGAAGTTCAGAACTTGGTTGAAGAAAGCAAGGTAGGAAACATACTTAAGGTTGCCGTTATTCGTCAGGGCAAGACCCTCAGCCTGAGTGTTAAGCTCCAGGCCAAGCCCTAGAGTTTTCGGTCTGTTTCCCGGGATCATGGTCCATAAACAATGCTTAATTTAATTACTTGATTTAAAGGATATTTTAGATCCTATGCAGAAAAGCTGATACAGGTTATCCATTTTTTATTGGGGGACGGGGAGTGTAGTGTCCAGAATACTGATTGTTGACGATTCAACCATTGCCAGGCGCAATCTGAAGACCATCCTGCAAAAAGCAGGGCACACTGTCGTAGCCGAAGCTGATAATGGGATGCAGGCAGTCCGGGAATATTCGCTGCATAAGCCTGACCTGGTAACCATGGATATCACCATGCCGGTCATGGATGGAGTTGCTGCGGTCCGCAAGATAACCGAAGAATTTCCAGACGCCAATATCATAGTTATCAGTGCCATCGACCAGAAGCCTATGATAATGAAAGCAGTTGAGGCCGGGGCCAAACACTACATACTGAAACCCTTCCAACCGGAAAAGGTACTTGCCGCAGTAAATCTGGTAACGGGCAACCTGCCCGGGAAGGCCCAGGCCGCCATCATGGGGCATAGGGGATTTGCTGCCGCTTCAGTACAGGACACTGAACCATTCAGGATCGAGAACCGCAACGGGGCCTTTATCGTTAATATCAGCCAATATTTTGTCAGCGATCATGTGCCGCTTCTGGTCGACAAGACCAATCCGCTGCTCCAGGCCAAGCCCCTGCGCATGATCTTTGATTTCGGCAACACTGAAATAAAGGATACATCTCTGATGCCCCTGCTGTCCCAGCTGATATCGTCAGTCAAGGATGCCGGCGGCTTAGTATTGGCCAAGACCAGCGACCAGCGTTTAGCCAACTTTCTAGAGAGTCAGGGCATAAACGTAAATTAAATTACCAAAACCAAAGCCAGGGTAATAATTGCCCTGGCTTTGTTCTATTATAACGATATTGAACGACGGTGCTGATCAAACATCTCTTTGACCGACCATAGATTGATAAAGGCATTATAGCCCCACCACATCGACCAGGGCGAACTCCGGGCAGTCATTGTAAAGAATAAACAAACCAGCCCTAAAACCAAAAACGCCAGCCACGGCCAGGTGCCGAAATATGCCTCCAACTTGACAATAAGGATATGGTAAATACCTATAGTCAACAATACGTATAACCCAAAGTACACACCGATCAGCGTCATCTTATTGCTCTCCCGACCATCATCTAAAAAAATATTGACAGATGTAAGCCTGCCGCTAGTCATACTATGAGATATTTGTGAACAAAAGGCAAGAACAGCAAAGATCTGGCTCCGTTGTCCCCGTGTTTTACGACTTGATGCCATCCTAAGTTTTTAAGAAATAGAGTAGGACCAATACTGTCGGCACCACCCCGGCTGCCGTACCCGCGAGCATGTTGCCGATGGTATGCTGATCCCGCTTTATCCGTGCCCAGAAGACCAACGGCAGTAGTATGAACAGATACCATAACCGCCCCCCGGTGGCTACAGTCATAAAGGTAATAGGCCCTGATAACCCGCAGGCATGACCGCTGGCCTTATATCGCAGTACCACGTTGATCAGGGCCAGGCTGCCTCCGGAAAAAAGATACCCCCAGAAGAGACCCCTGATCAGCCAGGGTGCATCGCCCATTTGTCCCACGATCACCCCGGCGATATATCCGATTATCGAGAGTATGAAGGCCAGTTTGCGTTGACCTTCCCGGCCCTTAGCCCGGATGGACGGAACCAGATAACTTATCGGGTAGGCCAGGGCAGGAACTACCGCCAGCAGTGCCAGGGTCATCAGGTACCAGTAAAGATCAAAGCCCTGGATGCCTCCTCTCACCCACATCCAGGTGACTACCATCAGAACGAATAAAGGCGGAATAGTGATAATGCCCACGATCTTGGCAAATTTCTGTACCATGAGTTCTCTCCAAGCTTTTTGTGCTCAATTATAGCATAGCCGGAAATACTTTGGAGATGCTTTAAAGGCCATTCGAGATTTGTACTTGCATCCGGTAAGCTTTGTAACTATAATAGCAATCAGAAAGGTAACCGGAAGGATTGGTTCTGACCGGCACACCCCCAAAACTGTAAACCCTGATAAAACGGTAAGGACTTATTTAGAGGGGTAAGGACATAATGCTTAAAGCTTTTTATGCCGCTTGCTCTTATCAGGGCCGGCGGTTTTTTGATGGAAAGGAGATGGATATGGATTCCAAGCGGCTGGGAGTCATAGGGATAGTAGTGGAGGATCGGGAAGCGGCGGTACGGGTCAATAATATACTGCATGAGCATGCCGGTATGATCGTTGGCCGCATGGGTATACCCTACCGGGAAAAGGATGTTTCGGTGATCTCCCTGATCGTTGACGGGACTACCGACGAACTGGGTTCCCTGACCGGTAAACTGGGCAAGATCTCTCAAGTGACTGTAAAAAGCGCCCTGACCAAATCCACTTGATAGTGAACAGAATCACGTAAAACAGAATTATCGCCTGATAATGAGGTCTTCGAACTGATTTAAAGGGAGCAATAGATTATGATAGGTCTTGTGACCGCTTGCTCCTTGGTGCAAGCGGTTTTTTAATTGGGATGAAACGATCATTGAACATAATTAAGGAGGATGATCATATGGAAAGCCTGGCAGTCAAGCAGTGGATGGACAGCGTAATCAAACCAGAACAAATCGAGAAATACTACAACAATGGCAAAGACTTTATCGATGAACCCTTTATACAGGAGACCCTTCTCAAGAACCGTCAACCGGACAAGACTCGGATCCGTGAGATCATGGCCAAGTCACTGGAACTACAGCGCCTCGACTTCGATGAAACCGCTGCCCTCCTGAATTGTACCGACGAAGACCTCTGGCAGGAGATGTATGCCACCGGACTGCAGATCAAGCACAAGGTATACGGCCGCCGCATCGTTTTCTTCGCCCCCCTGTATGTCAGCAACAACTGCGTAAACAGCTGTGTCTACTGCGGCTACCGCCACGAGAACAAGGAAACCATCCGTCATCAATTGACCATGACAGAATTGGAAGCCGAGATCAAGGCCTTGGTTGCCAAGGGCCACAAGCGATTGATCATGGTTTACGGCGAACACCCCAGTTCGGATGTCCACTATATCGCCGAAACTTTGAAGGTCGCCTATGCCACTAAACTGGGCAATGGCGAGATCCGCCGGGTAAATGTCAACGCTGCTCCCATGTCCATCGAGGACCTGAAGATCCTGCGTGATGTAGGTATCGGCACCTTCCAGGTCTTTCAAGAGACCTATCATCATGCCACCTATAAAAAGATGCATCCCCGCGGTTTAAAAGCCAACATGGGCTGGCGCCTGTATGCCTCGCACCGGGCGATGGATGCCGGAGTGGACGACGTGGGCATTGGCGCTCTGTTCGGCCTGGCCGACTGGAAATTTGAAGTTATGGGACTGCTGGCCCATACCATCGATCTGGAAGAGAAATTCGGCGGGGTGGGTCCGCATACCATCTCCTTCCCTCGCATGCAGCCGGCGACCAATACGCCATTTGCTCAAAGGAGCCCGCATCTGGTGGACAACGATACCTTTAAAAAGCTGGTTACCGTTATTCGCCTCTCGGTCCCCTATACCGGCATGATCCTGACAGCCCGGGAGACCGCCGAAGTCCGCAACGACGTCATCAACGTCGGCTGCAGCCAGATCGATGCCGATTCCAATATCGGGATCGGAGCTTATAGCAAGGATAAGGTAGAACACAATACCCAACAGTTCGAACTGGGCGACCAGCGAAGCCTGGATGAAGCCATTCGTGACATGGCACGGATGGGCTATATCACTTCCTTCTGCACTGCGGATTATCGCTGCGGCCGTACCGGCGGCTGCTTCATGGGCATCGCCAAGAAGGGCAATATCCACAATTTATGCCAGCCCAATGCTATACTCACTTTCAAGGAATACTTGCTGGACTATGCCAGCGAAGAGACCCGGCAGGAGGCTTCCTATCTGATCGATAAAGAATTTGAGGCTCTGCCCAACGATAACATCAAGCAGACGGTCAAGGCTATGCTTAACCGGATCGAGGCCGGCGAACGCGACCTCTTCCTGTAGGAGATGGTGATATGAATAATCCACTGCAAGCAATAATAGATCAATATCATGGTCATATTAGCGAGGATATGATCCCTAACGTCGACAAATGTTTGAAACAGGCCTACCCGGGGCTGCAAACGCGCTGGTCCCGGGTCTATGGCCGGCGGCGCTGGGCCCACCTTCACGGCGGCACTGAGCTCCTCTGTATGAACCCGCTGCGGATAGAATTGGGCGAACACTATGGATTGTATATCGACAATCCGGAGGTGATCCCCCCGGTGGAGTTGGTCACCATCGTTGCTCAGCTTCGACGTGCCCTGGCTTAAGCCAAGTGATAAGGAAGCATGGGGTACCCCCTGCAGTCCGGGAGGATGTAAAAGTAAAATGACATTAGCAGATAATAACTTTTCAACTTCAGAAGGGATACCCGACATCTCCTGCCAGGATATGCTGCCAGTCAGACTGGACCATGAAACCATACTGCGTATCCTGCAAAGTGATGACCCGGAATTGCGGGCGCTTCTCATGGATAAAGCCGAGGCCTGCCGTCTGCAGGTCATGGGTAATAAGGTATATCCCCGCGCCTTGATCGAGTTTTCCAACCAGTGTGACTTGAACTGTCTCTATTGCGGCCTGCGCCGGGGCAATACTGGTCTGGAGCGCTATCATCTGACAATTGACGAAATCGTAGAACTGGCTCTGCGGGCCTGGGATATGGGCCTGCATTCGCTGGCTCTGCAGTCGGGTGAGATAAAGGACCAGCGAGAAGTACCCTTAATGATCGAAGCAATCAGACAGATAAAGAAGGCAACCGCCAGTAATGGTTCTGAGGGTATGGGCATAACCTTGAGCATCGGTGAATTGAGTTATGACGAATACCGGGCATTATTCGAGGCTGGTGCACATCGTTATCTGCTGCGGATCGAGACCTCGGACCCAGACCTTTTCCGGCGCATCCACCCCCGGGCTCAGAGTTATGACCGGCGCCTGCAATGTCTGAGCTACCTGAAGGAGATCGGTTATCAGGTGGGGACCGGTGTGATGGTAGGGCTGCCGGGTCAGACCTATGAGCAACTGGCCGGTGACCTGGAGTTCTTCCGGGAATGGGATATCGATATGCTGGGCATGGGGCCATATATCACACATCCCGACACTCCCTTGGCTCGATCCCGGCTGCCGGTCATCGACTATCCTTTTGCCACCACCCTGAAAATGATGGCCCTGGCACGCCTGACTATGCCTGAAATAAACATGGTCTGCTCCACCGCATTGCAGACTATAGATCCAGCGGGTTTATCCATGGGGATCAAGGCGGGGGCCAACGTGGTCATGCCAGTAATGACACCAGAGGAACACCGCCGGGAATATACTCTCTATTCCAATAAGAAGTATTCCAGCCTTAACAAACTGGTCAACAATATAGCGGGGATCGGCTATGAATTGGTTCTGAACAGCTGGGGCGACTCCCGTCATTACTACAAACGCCGCAATATGAGATACCCTGTGCAGTAAACAAAACGTGGCAGAGGTAGGGCGCTCTGCCACGTTTATTACTTAATTAATGTTATTAACGACAAAGCGACCTGTTAACAGACAGATCGCCTTCAAATAAAAAAACATCCCCCGGCTAAATATTAACTTGCGCTACGCGCTACAGTAGCCCCAACTAGTTGACGCAGATCGTGCTTGAAATCATCCTCTAAGGATAACTTGCTCGCCGCAGGCAAAACCGGTTCCGTCAAAAACTTGCGCAATGGAAGATTGTACCTGAGGATAGGATTACGGTTGACCCTCAATGTCTTGGACAGGTTCAGGAGGTCCTCATTATAGAAGAATGCCTTGACCTTCTTGTCATTCACCAACTCTTCAAGGGCATCCCCGATCACATTGATCGGCAATCGCGTAATAAAGAAAACCGGGGTCTCGTCCAACTTACTTTTCTGAATGGTGCCCACAAATAATTGTATTTTTTCTTTTATGGTCTCATTTGAGGCCTGGCACTCGTACAGGTCCACAATAAAAAGGTCCGGAACATGTTGCCTGTCACTTTTAAGTTCCTTATCAAGCTGCTTAAAGTCACAGGTCTCGATCTTCCAGCCTTCCTCGTTCAAAATCGCCTGTAAGGAAGCTGTTCTTTCTGCATTGCAGCCTACCACTTTAATATTATTCATTACAAGGTCCCCCTCAATATTAAACCCGGTGTAATGCAATTATATGATTTGTCTATAATTAATTTGCTATTTGGAAGGTAAATCCTTTTTTCAGAATTATTATTCTTCATATACATTATAGCATTTTGCGCATTTGGTTTTAAGCGGGCATTCTCTGAACAGCACTTTCTCCAGGCCATACATCTCTATTTTGTCTTCACCCTTGATCGGTTTCAAAGAATAATCAACCAGAGTCACATCAATGTTCAACTTTTCCAAAGCGTTTCGCACAGGTTGTGATAATAATATCGGTTTTTTTACCGGGTTACCCTTAGCGGCATTCGATTCCAGCCGCTGGGCTATATTCACTTCTTGTCCTACACAGGTATAGTTGCCTGAAGGCCCAAAAAAGCATTCATTGGCATTGATCCCTATCCCCAGCGCTGTATTGATTTTTAGATTTTCAACCAAACCGGAGTTGTGAGTGTTTTCGGTAAATTGTTTCCACCACTTGGCTCGATCTGCCTCAAATATACGCTGGATCGCCTGAGCGGCACACACTGCTCGCAAACATAATTCCGATCTCTTCCCGTACAATGAAATTCCCCAGACGGCCATAAGTCCGTCCCCCAGGTATCTGTTGGTTACCCCGAAAGTATCAACAATAGTATCATTAGCTTTCTTTAAAAAACTATCCCATAACCCGAAGAAGGTTTTTTTACTATCTGATTCCAGGTTTTTCATTAAACTAGTAGAATTCCGTAAATCAATGAACATGATCACTGCTTGCTGCTGACCTATGGGTAGGATGCCGGCATGGATCAACTGATAATCGGTTTCTAATTCATGCGTATCGTCACTGGGTCCGATATAACTATCCATTAGGGCTTCAGTAATCACATGACCAATAAGAGATGATAAGCGTTCCGCCGATTGAAGCTCGGTATCGGTCCCGCGCGATTTCGCATTGGCCTTTTTATGTATGACTATAATACCCAACCTGCCCAACAGAGCCGATTTGATCGGTATCATTAACAAATCGTCTTCAGCAAACGTTTTTCCGGTAAGCATCATCTCATAAAGCCTATCGGAAGAAGGAATATCTCTTAAACCCCTTGAGGCCAAGACCTGGGGTAGTTTATCCTCTTTTCCACGCGCTGATTTATTGCATAAATGCAGCCCAAAAGAATCAAACTCCAGAATCTCCCTATAGGATTTAATCAGCTCGGGAACATGATAGTTGACCAGCAACTTCGTCCATTTCTCGATCTTGGCCTTTTCCACAAATAACCCTCCGACAACACACTAACATATATAATACATTTTTCCCTATTAAATTCCAATACATATTTTATCGTTTTTAGCATTAATAGCTGTAACGGATAAAAAAACCAGGCTGTTTTACAGCCTGGTTTTGCTTTTGATATATTTAATTGTTCTATGCTTTCTATTCCTTGCCGTTCCAGCAATAGGTGCAGACCTTGTCCGGGCCGATGCCGATGGCATCGATCATATCATGCAGGTTCTGATATTTGAGTCCGGAAAAATTCAGTTTCTTTTTGATGCAGTCCACCATGCAATGATACTTCTCATGAGCCGGATCACAATACTCATCATAGGAAGCCGGCTCTTTGCCATTCTCGAGTTCAATGATGGCCTGCCGTGCTACCAGATCCATCTCCGAACGGGAGGTGGAAAAGTTCAGAAATTTGCAGCCGAATACCAGCGGCGGGCAAGCCGGACGGATGTGGACCTCCTTGGCCTGGCATTTATAGAGCAGGTCTACGGTCTCGCGCAGCTGAGTGCCGCGAACAATGGAATCGTCACAGAATAGGAGTCGTTTTCCGGCTACCAATTCAGGTACCGGCATCAGTTTCATCTTGGCCACCAGGTTCCTGATATCCTGATCCTGCGGCATAAAGCTCCGGGACCAGGTGGGCGTATACTTGATAAAGGGGCGGCCGAAGACCACCCTGGACTCATTGGAATAACCGATGGCATGTCCTACACCGGAATCGGGGATACCCGCCACCATATCTATCTCCACATTGTCGGTCTTGGCCATGGCCGCACCGTTTCTGTAACGCATGACCTCCACGTTCATCCCCTCGTAGGTGGAAGAAGGATAGCCATAGTAGACCCAGAGGAAGGCACATATTCTCATCTTATCGTGAGGAGGTGAGATCTTCTCCATGCCATCCGGCGTCAGCAGGACGATTTCACCCGGCCCCAGTTCATATTCGAAGGTATAGCCCAGATTATTGAAGGCACAGGATTCAAAGGTGAGCGAGTAAGCGCCATCCTTTTTGCCCACAATTATCGGAGTGCGTCCCAATTTATCACGAGAGGCGTAAATACCTTTCGGAGTCAACACCAGGATCGAGCAAGATCCCTCTATGAGTTCCTGCACTCTTAGCAATCCATCCTTGAATGAGTCCTCCTTATCGATGATTATAGATACTAATTCAGTTGGATTAATAGCCCCCTGGCTGGTCTCCAGCAGATGAGTGTTCCGGATATTGAAAGCCTGGTCAGCCAACTCATTAAGATTGTTGATCTTGCCAATGGTGCTGATGGCATATTGACCCAGGTGTGAACGCACGGTAAGTGGTTGTGCTTCAGTATCGCTGATACAGCCAATACCCATATTACCCTTGATCCGGTTGAGTTCCGATTCGAACTTGGTTCTGAACTGGGTATTCTCGATGTTGTGGATGGTCATGTTGAACTCGCTGCCGGTCCAAACGGTCATACCACCCCGGCTGGTCCCCAGATGGGAATGATAATCCGTACCGAAATACAGATCTGCAACGCAGTCCCCCTTTGAACATACGCCAAAAAATCCGCTCAATCTTAACACCTCTGATTTCATTTTTGAAACATGCTCGTCTGCCACATGCTTCAACACCATAAACATTTTATCACAACCGGCATGCCAAATCAGTATTGATGCAATGAATACAGGGATACAATACAAGGCAGAAGGATATAGTTTTACCAGCGTCAAGAAATAAACTTGGGGGGAAGCAGCATATGCCCCATGGTGATGCTGTCTGGGTTATGGTATGCGAGAACTTTCCCGCTAATGCGGAACACATAACTTAGCTTATGATCACCGGCAAGCGCACATAAAAGGTGGTCCCGTCCGGTCCGGTCATTATATCGATCCGGCCGTTATGCCGGGCGATTATACTATGACATACCGACAACCCCAATCCTGTCCCTTTTTCTTTGGTAGTGAAAAAAGGCCGGTCCAGCTTGTCCAGTATTTCTTCAGGTATTCCGGGGCCTTCATCCTGGATATAGAGGACTGCGTCATCAGCTTCCTGAAAAGTCCCGATGGTAAGGGTCCCATTTTGTTTCATTGCCTCCATGCCATTATGGGCAATGTTAATTATCAGCTGCCGCATTTCATACTTGTCGACCATAACCTCACTGGGATCGTTCAAATCGAGCCTGATGCCGACTTCTCTGAGATTGGCATCGGACCGGAGCATGGGCAGCATGGCGCGGATGATCGGGTCCAGGGACTGGGGCTGCAGATCGACCATTTTGTCCTTGGCCATCCCCAGGTATTCGCTAATGATAGAATTAGCCCGGTCCAGTTCTTCGATCATCAGATCAAAGAAAGGCAGATCCTCGCCATATTCCTGCTTGGTCCCCAACATCTGCAGGAAGCCGCGGACCGAAGTCATGGGGTTCCTTATTTCATGGCTGATGCTAGCCGCCATCTCCCCCGCCAGCTGCAGACGGTCAAGACGGGATATTTCCGCTTCCATACGGCGCAGGTCGGTTATATCGATAATAGAGGCCATAGCCTGCTCCGGTTCGCCGGCTATCCGGGTGACCGAAATGATGATCTTTATCTGACTGCCGTCAGCCAGTTGCACATCCAGTTCCTGGCGGGCCCTGCCATGATTGAGCAAATCGATACGCATCATTGTAAATTCGTGAACTGACAGGTAAGAGATGCCCGCCTCTTCAAATACCTTGCCGATCATCTCTTCCTTTCTGCATTTGTACAGTTTCTCACAGGCCGGATTTAGATCGATTATCTCCCTGCTCTCGGTCCAGAACACGATCATCGCCGTAGGACAATTATCAAAAAAGGTCTTGAACCTTTCTCGGGCCTGGTCCTGCTCTATCTGCAACTGCTTCTCCCGGGTTATATCCTGCATTATGGCCACCCGGCACAATTCGTCCCCAAATTGTATCAGGGTTGCCGTATGCGAAACTACTATCATGCTGCCCGATCGTGTTCTCATAGGGTATTCACGGGCAGGCACTTCGCCATCGGTAAGTAACTCATTTATTAAATCATTTAATGGTTCTTTAATTTCTGTCCACAGACCCAACTCCAGCGCTTTCACCCCGATGACTTCATTCCGGGTAAAACCCAAAACATCTAGAAACCTTTGATTAGCTTCCAGGACCCTGTTATCCGACATTCTCAATATGGCGATCATAGCCGGGCTGTATTTGAAGACCTTGGCAAAGCGCTCCTCGGATTTCTGGAAGGCTTCCTGGACCCGCCTGCCTTCAGTGATGTCGACGATCTGGCTCAAAACACAGGGCCTTCCATTGATATCTATCCTTTGCGCTGAAATAAGGCCGGTACGCTGCTCACCGCTCCTGGTTGTAAAGTGGCCTTCTTTGGCTATCATATCTCTCTCAGGTTTCAGGGCCTCCAAAATCTTTTGTCGCTTGGATGCTGCAGCCAGGGCGTTATCTAAATTCATTCCAGACTGGCCGACGACCCCTTGCCGCTCATAGCCCATCACTCTGAGCCAGGACTCGTTTACATCAAGTATAGATTCATCTTCCAGGTCAATGATCGATGCCATGATGGGACTGGCATTGAATATCTTGCGAAAGCGTTCCTCGGATTCCCGCAGTTTTTCTTCCGCCTTCTTTTTTCCCGATATGTTCCTAAAAACAATACCCAGAGTATTCTTTACATAGGGGAAGGTTAAGGTCTCATACCATTGTTGGATTCGCTCCTCATAGTATTCAAAGTAATAGGGCTGGCCTGCGCTGACCAATTCCAACCACCTGGCATCCAGGTCGAGGAAAAGGTCTCGGGCCCTTAAACCACAAATGCCAGATGAGCTTACTCCCGTGATCTTCTTCGCCGCATCATTGGCATGCAGTACCCGGAAATCGATCGGGTTGCCTTCTTCATCATTTATGATCTTCGCTATTATAAAACCGTCCTTACTTTTTTCAAGCAGGGTACGGTATACCTGTTCACTCTCCCTCAAAGTGTCCTCGGCCTGTTTACGGGCCGTAACATCCCTGAATACTGCGGTTACCTGGTGACTGTCAACTCCTGTTTTATAGGCATATACATCATACCAGCGGCCTAAGCCCTTCACCTTTTCCTCTAGACGCGCCGGAACTCCAACTTTGAGCACATCACCGAAGAAAGTCAGCCAGATCTGCTCGATCTCGGGTAGGATCTCGGTGATAAGCCTACCGCTGACATTGTCTAAGCCGATTTGGGACATTAACTGCTCGTTGACCTCCAGGCAGCGCCAATCCACGGGCCGATCCTGCCCATCGAAAACGACTTCAATTATACAAAATCCCTCATCCAATGAATTGAACAAGGTCCGGTATTTCTCTTCCGAAGAGCGCAATAACTTTATGTGTTTCTCCTGTTTAACCAGCAGTTCTCGAAGTTGAACCAATTCGTCTACAAGATCTTCTCTGCTCCTTAGCTCATCCTCCAACTTATAAACCCCCAAAATGACAGATAATTCTGTTAGCTATATAGTCTCACAATTTAAATGGGTATTTAGTCACATATTGTCGACTGCGGGAGGTTTTTTCATTAAGTTTTCTTCAGGATGGACATTAGGCAAAAAAATGCCCACAAAAGTGGACTTAGGCTAGTACAACAAATTGATAAAAGCACCCTTTCTTGAAAGTTCAACGATTCCAGAGAGGAGCGGTATATTTTGCACCCAACAGTATATGCTGCTAAAAATTATCCATTGGATAGATCGTCGATCGCTTGAACAGCTAGCTCTAATGCTTTAATTCTTCTTTCTAAAAGCGTTTTTTGGGGACTGCCTGCCTTTGACTTAGCATAAATGTCTTTAATTGATGGCAATAAATCAATAAGAATAATACGAGCTTCAGATAAATCTCTACTGGTGTAATTATGGGGTCTTTGATTCCACAAGTTTTCCAGCACGGCTAAGCCAACTTGAAGAGCTTTGAGTCGTTTTTTTAATAAGGTAGTATTTGCACCCTTCTGAGTCATCTGAGTTAAGGCCTTTTTGGATTTGCTG
Organism: Deltaproteobacteria bacterium; assembly: GCA_050258735.1. Taxonomy (GTDB): domain Bacteria; phylum Bacillota; class Syntrophomonadia; order Syntrophomonadales; family Syntrophomonadaceae; genus Syntrophomonas_A. The sequence goes on from JBLMZJ010000090.1 coordinate 15,773, forward strand.
ATCGCCGATTGTATGGAATTTATCGATTCCATTTTATTTTCACTTGATACATTTTCCATGTTAATGCTGCCTTTTTTGTTCTTTTGGATAATTCCAATACCTTCAGAAATCATAGATTTAAACATCAATCGGATAGGCGGTTTCCATATCTCCGGAAATGCTTCACCGCCGCACCGGAAAATTCTCAAAAAGCTTCTTATCATGATTGTTAAATGCTTATCTTAAATTATTCCATTCTTCTTAAGACAATACCAAGTATTAATCACAAATGCGACACATGTTACTAAAATTATCCCTAAAATGATTGGAGTGGTTATTGGAGTAGAACGCTTTTTAATCACGTAAAGTATTATGCCATCATTTAACGCAATAACTAAGACACCTCTGATTATTAACTCTTTAAAGACAGTCATTAGTATTGAACCTCCTTTTGATAAATTATTGATTTGAAGAATGCCTGCCTGCTATCTCCATTCTTAATTTTCAAACCTTGAGGCTTAGAATCAAAGATATAAGAACGTTCAGGGTCACCAAACCCTTAAAGATTCATCAGGTAATAGAAAATAAAGGAGCAGATTATCCGCTCCTTTATGTTTGGTGATGCATTCAATAGCTTTTTACTTGATCGGTTTCAGCGGTTTGGCCGCCAGGATTCTTTCCACTTCTTCGAATCCGGTGGGAAAGGCAAAATTATACCGGGCCGGTAGGGCAAAAACATAACGGCTGTTATGAGCCAACTCGCTCGGGCCTATAGGAGCGGCGCCAATGTGGAAATTCTCTTTCTCCAGCGAATCCCACTGGCCGGTGGTAAAAATCATAATGGGGATATCCTGCCGCAGCTGTTGAGCCGTCCATAGCGGGTGTCTTATGGAAATGATCGGACCGGATTCCACCGGTTTGCCGCTGTTGGGACCGTTAATAGCCAACCCCTGCCACTGGCTGTTTACGATCGTATACCCCTTCCAAGTGGCCGGCAGGGAAAAACTGAAACCGTACTGGGTGTTGGTATAGATGAGGGCATTGTTCTCCGCCTGCTCGTTGCCCACGGTGGCCTCAGTGATAAGCCAGCGATTATTTATCTTTTTAACCTGGAGGGTAATAGGACGTTTGGCAGCAGCCTTACCGGTTGTTTTTTCCGTACTGGTGATTTCAATTATATTTCCGTTGACCTTATAAGTATCGGCAGAGACTCTGGTTGTACTTTGAATTTCTATGCGATCGGGCCAGGGACTGGATGTAAGCCTGCCCGGCGCTTTAAGAGGATCTTTCGCCCAGGTGTTTATGAGCTGTGATGAAACATAAGAGCTGTAATACTTCATCATATCTTTGGCTACAGTATCAGTGGGTGCCGTCAAGGAGACCATCGAAAGTTGCTTGCCGAAGCCTTTCACATGACTGATAACAGCCTGCTTGTCCGCAGCCTTGGCCTGCTCCGGCGAATTGTTGACCTTGCCCTGTTTGGTCCCGGTGCCGCAGCCAAAGAGCGAAACGCTCAATAACATAATAAGTGCAATCAGGGTTATTTTTCGCATATGTTAACCTCCAGTAAGTATTTTGTTTTTTAATACTTAAATTAGACGAAGTTCTTACGGCAAAAGTAATGGTAATTCATGCCGGTGAATGCCCAGCCACTGTTATTAATTTCTGCCTCCTTGGCGTTTTTATGCTCAAAACGGTGAAAATAAAATGAGTACCTTTATCAAATGGCTGGTATAACAGGCTTTAAACCTCATATATTTACATTCAAAATGCACACCCTTTTTCAAACTCGCGAAAACAGTTCCAAAAACCGGCGCTATTTCGGCTAATTGACTACCCTATAAATGGCAGAAAGCCTCCATAAAATAAGAAAGTATTTACGCAGCATATGAAAATGGCTTATAACCTGGCTTTCCAGAAAAACAAAAACCACCCACCGATAAAATTCTTTTTATCAATAAATGGCAAGTTAAAATGGTCGGGATGACAGGACTCGAACCTGCGGCCTTCTGGTCCCGAATCCCGTTTTTCTGCGTTATTGTCTGATATAGTATATAACTAATGCCTAGATTTGGGCATTATCTGCAACTATCATATGTAGCTTATTATCTGCATTGCAGCAGCGTTGCAGCAAAATTATTTTGGATTCCAATTACCTCTTCATCATAAAATAAATCTTGCGGAAGACCGCATTATGTGTTTTTACGAAACAACTTAAACTTGATTAGTAACACGGCAATTCAAAAGCCTATATACTGGGGCTGGTTTGATTAGTAACAGTACTACATACGGTTTAACAAACAAATTAAACAAGGATAAAATATCTTACTTCCCTAACCTGCTGAAGTTATACCGTAAGGTCACTGGATTAATGTTAAAATGAGGATATAGTGATTTTAATATGCTGGAGGATTATCTGTGTGGATGATAATCTCATTCGGGTTATTAATACTTGGGCAAATAAGTACAAAGAAATGGGAAGTCTCTTAAATTCATCGTTTGTACAGGCAGCAATAAAACAACAAAAAATAATATCCCAACTTTCTATTAATTTCGAAACCATAAACAAGTTGGTTGCCATAGCACAAAAACTCCAATCGCTCCCTGATAGGATGATGAATCTTGCGATTAAGGCAAGTTCAAAAGGTTGGACAATCCCCTTTGATATGCCACTTCCGATGTTGTGGTATATCGCCGATACAGACGAT
>JBLMZJ010000091.1:0-5342 GCA_050258735.1 Deltaproteobacteria bacterium
CCAATGGGGTGACTTCCTTGCCCACTACTTTAGGTACTTTCTCGGGATTGACTATGGTAATCGGGGTAGCTTTATCAAAGGTCTTGCCGGGGATGGTGACCTGTACCTTTTCGGTGTCAAGTTTGCCCATGGTTATGGGTGATGTTGAACTGGTGGCCTTGATAGGGGATTTGATCACCTGCTGGTAGTTCCAGGCGGTGTCTCCGTTCCCGCCCAGACCCCCTATGCCGCAGCCGGCCACAGAAACCAGTGATAATACGAATACTGTTAATACTAGCAGGGCTGTTGTTTTCCTCCGTTTTTTCAACTAATCATCTCCTCTCCTTCTCCTATCTTAATAACGTTCCGGTATATTAATTCATGGTATATTTAACCGCAAACTTCGACATAAGTCCTAAAATTCCTCTTTTGCAAAACTCCCGATTTTTCGGGTATTAAGCTCATGCCCCGAGCTGTTTTCCCAGGCATCATATTAAGGACTTATGCCCTATTGCTGGCGTTAATAATTACCCAGACATCCGTTTATTTATGCATAAAAAAATCCCCGTTAAATAACGGGGGTACTCCTGATCGATTTGTTATTAAGCCTGATCGTCTAATGGATCATTACCAACAATAATACAGCCAATCCTATCAGGACAGCTAGAGAATCGGCCGTATCCCAATGGAGAACCCGCAAACAGGTGCGCCGGCTGCCCGAGCGGTAACCGCGCGCTTCCATGGCTTCAGCCAATTGATGGGATCGCTCAAAGGCTCCCCGCCATAACGGCACCAGCAGTGCCAGGAGACTCTCCAAACGGCGTTTCACTGATCCCTCTCTCAGGGAGAGGCCCCGGCTGGTTTGAGCCATCCATACCCGTTGTCCTTCTTCCAGGAAAAACGGTATAAAGGCGAAAGCTAGGTTCATAATGGTCAGGAGCTCCAGGACGGGAAAACCGACCTTCTGCAGCGGCGAGAGCATCCTTTCACACCCGTTTATAATGGCTGTCGGTGTGGTAGTCAGGGTCAGCAGCCGCAATATCAAAATCAGAATGGTAAGCCTGAGGATAAACACCCCAGCAGTCAGCAGGCCATTTTGGCTGATGGCCAGCGGGCCTATATGATATAGGACCGGCCCTGAAATCAAGATTACCTGGAGGAGGGCAGTAGGAATGATGATTATGAGAAAGGGACGCAGGCTCTGCCAGTAATAGGCCGCCGATATGCGAGAGGCATTCATCAACAGCAGGCATAGGAAGCTAAGGGATACCAATTTCAGCATCCCGTCAGCCACGAAAACTGCTACTGACAACAAGAGTATGGCCAGCACCTTGCTGCGCGGGTCGAGATCATGCAGCAGCGACTCCCCGGGAACATATTGCGTTAAGCCCAAGCCTTGCATACGACACACCTCAAAGCTTTTCCTATCTGACATCTATGTACATACATACTGTAGGGGCGGGATTCCGACGGCCACGGATGGACTAGTGCCGCGGTGTCATGGATGGCATGGAGCGGCTATATCCGCCCGGTCCATGTGCTGTGGATATGGAATCCGCCCCTACGATATTATCATGAGCATCCCGGAATAATCTGTGTTCAATCTGTGTTCATCTGTGTTGAATCGTTCTCCTTCAACTTACTTGCGATGGCTGCCCCCAGGGTTTCGGGGGTCAGGGCGGCGGGGTCAAGGTTCCAGCCGCGTTGATTTAGACCATACATTACCTTAAGCGTATCCGGAAGCATCACTGAAGACTGCAAGGTCTCATAGTTGTCAATAATATCTTCCCGGCGCAGGTCGAGCCAGACCCGGCCTTCTTTTAACCAGACCACCCGCTGGCTGATCCCTAAGAGCTGCCGTAGGTTGTGGGACACGATAACAATGGTATTTCCGGGTTTGCCCCCAATGTCTTGCAGGGTATCGGTCAGCCGGCGGATCCCTTCTCCATCCAGACCGGCAGTGGGTTCATCCAATAATAGATAGGCCGGTTTCAAGGCCAGGACTCCTGCTATGGCGATCCTGCGCCTTTCTCCGGCGCTCAGGGACGAAATAGTACGGTCTTTGAACGCTGCCGGCATGCCGACCGCCTGCAAAGCCCATTCCACGCGCTCATCCGTTTCCGCCCGGCCCAGACCGGCATTGCGCGGTCCGAAGGCCAGTTCGTCAAATACATTATAGCCGAACAACTGTCGTTCGGGGTGCTGGAATACCAGCCCTACCCGACGTCGTACGGCAGCCATCTCCCGTTTCTTCATTCCGGCCAGGTTGCGCCCCTCCACCAACACACGACCGGTAACCGGCCTAATCAGGCCGTTAACCAGCTGGAGCAGGGTGGATTTCCCTGCCCCTACCTCGCCGGTGATGCCCAGGATCTCTCCCTCCGGTATTGTTAGCGAAAGTTCCTGGAGGGCAGTGCGGGCGAAGGGGGTGCCAGGATGGTATATGTATGAAACTCGGTCTAGCATAATCGACATAGCAGTTCCACCAGTTGATCGGTTTGTTGAACATCGCTCAGTGCATTCCTGTTAAGCCGGTGATTGATGTTTTCCGCCAGCAGGCTGGTTTCGCAAGGCTCGATGCCCCACCCTCGCAGCCTGTCATTGCCCTGCCCGGCCAGTTCATCAGGAGTACCCAGAAAACAGATATGTCCCGATTCGAGTACCACGATGCGGTCAGCCTGGCGGGCCGTCTCCAGTTGATGGGTGACCAGTATGAGGGTATTCTGCTCCTCTTTGCGCCAGCAGCAGAGGATATCCATCAGCTCTCTTATGCTTCTGGCATCCAGATAGGAGAAGGGTTCATCAAGAACCAGGTAATGGGGGGCCATGGCCAGAAGTCCGGCCAGAGCGATCCGGGCTTTTTGCCCCCCGGACAAAAGATAAGGAGGATGTTTCGCAAACTCCTCCATCGATACCATCTTAAGAGCGGTATCAACTCTCTGCCTTATTTTATTAGCTGACAGGCCCTGATTTTCCGGGCCGAAGGCCAGGTCTTCCTCAACTATGTTGGAAACGAACTGCGGGTCGGCACCGGCCAATAATAGACCTACCAGCTGCCGCACCCTCTGTGAGCTGTCTTTCCGTGTATTGATGCCGTCGATCTCCACCTGCCCCGATACGGGAAGATAGAGTCCGGCCAACAATCGGGTAAGGGTAGACTTGCCGGAAGCATTCCGGCCCATAATGGCCAGAAACTCGCCCCCGGCAATATCAAGACTCACATTCTGCAAGGCCCATCCTCCAGCAGAGGAATGGCCATAGTAATAACTGACGTTTCTTAAGGATATCATTAATCCACTAGTTCGAGTATCACCATTGGAGCCCCGTCGCCTTTGCGATAACCGGTCTTTATGACCCTGGTGTATCCGCCCTGGCGTCCGCTGTAGCGGTCAGCAATATCGCTGAACAGCTTATAGACCACTGCATCGCTCATCAGGTAGGAACTGGCCTGCCTTCTGGCATGCAGATCGCCCCGCTTACCCAGAGTGATCATCTTCTCGGTCAGGCGCTGAATCTCCTTGGCTCTAGTTTCGGTGGTGTTTATTCTTTCATGCTCCAACAGAGAAGTCACTGCATTCCTTAACAGGGCTCTTCTGTGGTCGGCTCTAAAACCCAATCTACGGTAGCCCACTTCTGCCTCTCCTTTCTAATCCTCAGCCTTTTTGAAAGATAGGTCGAGTTCCTTGAGTTTCCTCTCGATCTCCTCCAGGGATTTCTGCCCCAGATTACGGATCTTGGCCATTTCGTCACGGGTCTTCTCGATCAGGTCTCCTACAGAGTTGATGCTGGCCCGTTTCAGGCCGTTGGATGCTCTGACCGACAATTCCAATTCCTCAATGGACATCTCCAGTACCTTGTCGCGTTTCTCCTCTTCCTTCTCTACCAGTATCTCCATCTGTGAGAAGCTGGTATTGATCTCGGTAAAGAGACGCAGGTATTCGATAAGTATCTGCGCTGACAGGCTTACCGCCTCTTCCGGACCTATACTGCCGTCGGTCCAGACTTCCAGAGTCAGCTTGTCATAGTCAGTTCTCTTACCGACACGGGTATTGTCAACCGTGTAGTTCACCCTTCTGGTCGGGGTGTAGATGGCATCGATGGGGATCAGCCCCACGATATCTTCGTTCTTGTACGGCTGGAGATCGGCGCTTACATAACCGCGTCCGCGTTCAACCGTCATTTCGATATATAACTTGGCTCCTTCATCCAGGGTGGCTATGTGCAGCTCCGGATTCAGAATATCAACTTCGGCATCGGGTTCGATGTCAGCAGCAGTCAGTTCCCTGGGGCCGCTGCACTCGATCCGCAGAATCTTGCGTTCACTGCCGTCATACCTTAACACCAGTTTCTTTATGTTCAGGATTATTTCCGTAGTATCCTCGAGTACATTGGGGATGGTGGAAAACTCATGCAATACCCCGTCAATTTTGATAGAGGTTACTGCGGCACCCGGCAGTGAAGACAACAGTACCCGGCGCAGCGAATTACCCAGCGTGGTTCCGTACCCACGCTCCAGAGGTTCTATCACAAACTTACCATAGTTGTTCTCGGGGTTTTTTTCCACACACTCGATCCGAGGTTTTTCCATCTCGAGCATCCATTTATCCCCTCCTTCTTTATTAACTCGGGCGTTTTCTCAGTGCTATCGTAATCTTTAAAAGATTAACGAGAATACAGCTCAACGATCAACTGCTCGTTGATAGTGGTATCTATCTGATCCCGGGTCGGGAAGGCCAGTACACTGCCGGTCAGGTTCTCTACATCGACCGAGAGCCACTCAGGCGGTGTCTTGTAGGTGGCAGCATCCTTGATCATCGCAAATTTTGGTGAATCCTTGCTGCCCCCCTTCACCTGGACAACATCGCCAGCCCGTACCAGCATCGACGGGATGTCGGCCTTGTGACCATTCAGGGTAAAGTGGCCATGATTGACCAACTGGCGAGCTTCCTTGCGAGAGGAGGCAAATCCCAGGCGGTAGACCACATTGTCGAGACGGCGCTCCAACAGGATCAAAAGGTTTTCACCAGTTATGCCCTGTTTGCGGTCAGCCATCTCAAAGTAATTACGGAATTGTTTTTCCAGTACGCCATAAATACGGCGGGTCTTTTGTTTCTCCCGCAGCTGTATGCCATATTCGCTTACCTTGCCCCGGCGATCGCGTCCATGCGCTCCCGGAATATATGGTTTCTTCTCAACAGCACATTTTTCGGAATAGCATCTATCTCCCTTGAGAAACAGCTTAACGCCTTCCCGGCGGCATTGGCGACAGACTGAATCAGTATATCTTCCCACTTAAACCGTTACCTCCTTACACCCTTCTTCTTTTCGGTGGCCTGCAACCGTTATGCGGAATGGGGGTAACA
>JBLMZJ010000092.1:0-8416 GCA_050258735.1 Deltaproteobacteria bacterium
TTTCTTAATGATCTGGTGATGGATGATAAATATCTGGTACTCAGCGGCCGCATCGCCGGAGAGATCCTGATGAAAGCTGCCCGCAGCGGTGTTTCCTTGATCCTCTCACGGTCTGCACCTACCCTCAGGACAGTCGAACTGGCCGAGATCCTGGGCCTAACTATAGTTGGTTTTGCACGAGGTGAGCGTTTTAATGTTTACACCCATTGGAATAGAATTGAGATATAAAATCGGGGAGGTAGCCATGATTCCAGTAGTCGGATTTGTCGGGTATTCCAATTCAGGTAAGACTACCATAGTATCCAAACTAGTATCCATACTGAAAAGCCGTGGATACCGTGTGGCCGCTGTTAAACATGCTTCTCACGGTTATGATATGGATATGCCGGGTAAAGATTCCTGGCAACACTTTGAAGCAGGTGCCGACCAGGTAGTGGTGGTGGGACCGGAATCCTTCAGTCATCACTATCGCGGAACTGCCAAATTGCTTGATGTCATAAATGTAATCAGTGAAGTGGATATCATACTGGTCGAGGGTTTCAAGACCGAACCGATACCTAAGATAGAAATAATCAGTCAGGACAATCCCGGTCAGCGCATCGCGCTGGGTGAATACCTGCAGGCGGTGATAAGTACTCAGGATCCTCGCGAGACTGTCCCTTGCTTTGATCCAGATGATCTGTACCCTTTGGCGAACTTTCTGGCAGAGCGTTTTATTAATAAAGGTAAAAAGTAATCCGGCATCCAGTGTATTCTTTTCTTTTATATATCCAATTACCCTGGTTAATAAGATTTCAAACACTTCTCCGCTAATGCTTAACTGCAATGACCGCATGTATACAATACAAATTTTCCCACTCTTATGATTCGTTCGTTTTCGCAGTATTTTTCCTAAAATACTTGTGAAATTATGTTCTATCTACATTTTTTGCAGGATATTTATAATTTGCGTTGAATAGAAATATAGACCGTAGTTGATTTTTTTAGCGGGGTGAAAGATTAGACATTAAATGCCATAAAACTGAATAATTTGACTCCGAGCCTCGTCGCCTAACGCGATTCTGCTATGGTTGCCTGGCCGATTAGGGTAAATTTGGAAACGAGTTTGCCTCCCTTGCTTGGAAAGGAGTAATGACCGGTTAAATGGCCATTATTAATGTTTCGAAATCCGTATGACAGTAAAATAACGGTACGAATCATATAACAATTAGGATCTCCTTACCATATCAGGAGATCCTTTTTTTTGTGGCCATACCTAACCATCATCAGTAATCCCCTCGGCATACTATGCTTAGGGGTTTATACTGGTATACCCTTCGTGGGTAAATAAAGGAGAGGAGAGATGTTAGTGGAACTGGTCAAACTCAACATCAACGGAAGGGAGGTAGAAGCTCCAGCGGGCAGTACCGTTCTGCAGGCCGCAGAACTGGCCGGGATTGAGATTCCGCGCCTGTGCTACGACAAGGAATTGAGCCCTCTGGGAGCATGCCGCTTATGCGTGGTGGAAGTTAAAGGCAATCGTTTACTGCCAGCTTCCTGTGTAACCCCGATCAGCGCAGGTATGGTAGTTGACACTGAATCGCCGGCAGTGGTAGAGGCACGCAAGACTATTCTTGAGCTCTTGATTGCCAATCATCCCCTGGATTGCATGACCTGCGACAAGCTGGGTGACTGCAAACTGGCCGATTATTGCTACAAGTATGGCGTAAAGGACAGTGCTTTTGCCGGAGAAAAGCACGATTATGCCATCGACGACAGCAATCCCTTTATCATTCGTGACCTCAACAAATGCATACTCTGCGGAGCCTGTGTGAGAGCTTGTGAAGAGCTTACAGGAGCGGACAATCTTTCCTACCTCAATCGTGGGTTCCACCGTAAAGCTACTACTGCAGGAGACGTCGATTACATCGATTCCGATAATTGCGTGTTCTGCGGACAGTGCGTAGCCGTATGCCCGACTGGCGCGTTAACTGAAAAGACCCTGTCTGGTAAAGCCCGCCGCTGGGATATCGACCGCGTACGTACTACCTGCCCGTTCTGCGGCACTGGCTGCAATTTCGACCTGGCAGTCAAAGAAGGCAAGGTCATAGGCGTACTCTCCAACCCAGACGCCCCGGTCAACCAGCGCATGCTGTGCGTAAAGGGTCGTTTTGGCTGGGATTATATCTATAACGAAAAGCGCCTTACCACCCCATTAATTAAAAAGAACGGAGCATTCGAAGCTGCCAGTTGGGATGAGGCCTATGATTTAATAGCCACCAAATTCAAAGAAATCAAGGATAAATACGGGTCCGAATCCTTCGCAGCCCTGAGTTCAGCTCGCTGCACTAATGAGGAAAACTTCCTGGTCGGAAAATTCACCCGTGCGGTAATGGGGACGAACAACGTCGACCATTGCGCCCGTACCTGACACGCTCCCACCGTGGCCGGTCTGGCCACTACTTTTGGAAGCGGTGCTATGACAAACCCGATAAGTGATATTCTCAATGAGACCGAGCTCATGTTCCTCATCGGTACCAATCCTACCGAAGCTCATCCGGTCATTGGTTATAAGATGAGAAAAGCAGCCCGCAAGGGTGTAAAATTGGTAGTATGTGATCCCCGTCATATCGACCTGGTAGATGAGGCTGATCATTGGCTGCGTCTGAAACCGGGTACAGATATTCCTCTGTTAAATGGATTAATGCATATCATCATCAAAGAAGGCCTTGAAGACAAGAAATTCATCGAAGAGCGCACCGAGAATTATGAAGAACTCAAGGCCATCGTGGAATCCTACACACCTGAACGGGTCTCCGAACTTACAGGTATTTCTGTCGATGACCTGTATGCAGTAGCCCGCCTCTACGCCAAGACAGACAAAGCCATGATATTCTACACCCTAGGTATTACCGAGCATATCTGTGGAACCCGCAACGTAATGAGCTGCGCAAACCTGGCTATGCTGACCGGACACCTGGGCCGCCCCGGCTGTGGCGTTTGCCCGCAGCGCGGCCAGAACAACGTTCAGGGAGCCTGTGATATGGGTGCCCTGCCCAACGTATTCTCCGGCTATCAGGCGGTAACCCTGGACGCTGCCCGGGAAAAACATGAAAAGGCCTGGGGAGTGCCTCTGTCTGGCAAATTGGGACTGAAGATTCCGGAAATGTTCAAGGCAGCTCACGAGGGCAAGGTAAAAGCCATGTATATCCTGGGTGAGAATCCGGTCCTGACCGATCCGGACGCCAACCATATCCGCAAGGCATTAGAACATCTGGAATTCCTGGTGGTCCAGGAACTGTTCCTCACCGAGACTGCTCAGTATGCGGATGTGATCCTGCCAGCAGCCAGTTTCGCTGAGTGCGATGGTACCTTCACCAATACCGAGCGGCGCGTCCAAAGGGTACGCCAAGCTATTGAACCTATCCCCGGACAGGCCAACTGGCAGACCATTTGTCAGATGGTCACCAAGATGGGCTATCCGATGAGTTATAATAATCCCAGCGAGATTTGGGACGAGATGGCTTCCCTGTCTCCTTCCATGGCTGGTGTCAACTATCAGAGAATCGACGATATGAACAGTATCCAGTGGCCGTGCCCGACTTTGGATCATCCCGGCACCCCCGTCCTGCATGTTGGCAAATTCACCCGCGGGCTTGGCCTGTTCCAGCCTTCGGAACACATTCCGCCCGCTGAAATGCCCGATGCAGAATATCCTTTCCTGTTGTCCACCGGCAGAATACTGCAGCATTATAATGTTACTACCCCGTATTCAGGCGGCATCAGCAGTATATGGGATAAGGAAATGTCGGAACTTAACCCGCAGGATGCTGAAAAACTCGGCGTTAAGACTGGTGACAAACTCAAGGTGACCTCTCGCCGCGGTGAAGCGATCACCCAGGTCAAGGTAACCGACAGGGTATTGCCGGGCGTAATATGGATGTCCTTCCATTATAACGAGACCCCGACTAATGCTCTTACCAGCGATGGTTTGGATCCGATCACCGGAACTGGCGAATACAAAGTTGCAGCAGTTAAACTCGAGAAGATCTAGTATATCCAGGAGGATCTTATGCGCAAGGTAGCCGTAGAAGATGCGATAGGCCAGGCTTTAGGCCACGATATAACCAAGATAGTACCCGGTAAGGAAAAGCTCAGGGCTTTTCAGCGTGGGCATATCGTGGAGCCGGGGGATGTGGAAAAGCTCAAGGATCTAGGCAAAGAACACATCTATGTCTGGGAGGCTAATGACACCCAGGTGCATGAAGACGATGCAGCCGTACGGCTGGCCAAAAATGCGGCCGGTGAAGGTATCTACTGCACCAAACCCAGTCAGGGACGTGTCAATCTCCTGGCCTCCGAGGATGGTCTTTTAAAAGTGCAGGTCGAACGCCTGAACCAGATCAACAATCTGGACAATTTGGTCTTTGCCACCCTGCATAACAACCGGGTGGTCAAAAAAGATCAGATGCTGGGCGGGACCCGTATCGTGCCACTGGCTATCGACGCATTTGTTCTTGAACAGGCGGAGCATCTCTGCCGGGAACCGGGCCCGCTGATGAAGGTCATGCCTTTTCAGCCTCTTTGGGTGGCAGTAGTCACCACCGGTTCCGAAGTCAACTCGGGCAGGATCAAGGATGGTTTTGCCCGTATAATGCGCCAGAAGATAAATCCTTTTGGCGGACGCTGGATGGGACAGGTCATCGTACCCGATGAGCCTGATCTGATAGCCAAGGAGATCCAGAACTTTGTCGCTGAAGGAGCCGGGCTGGTCCTGGTTACGGGCGGCATGTCGGTCGATGCTGATGACGCGACTCCCCATGGTATTCGCCGAGCTGCATCCAATGTGGTTTTCTATGGGGCTCCGGTCCTGCCGGGTTCACAGTTCATGCTGGCCTACCAGGGCCATGTAGCGATCTGCGGTGTACCAGGCGGCGCTCTGTTCAGCCGTAAGACGACGCTGGATCTTATATTGCCCCGGATATTTGCCGGTGATCCGATCAGCCGGGCTGATATCGTAGCCCTGGGACATGGCGGACTCTGCGAGGAATGCCAGCAGTGCCGTTTCCCCAACTGCGCTTTCGGTAAATCAGGCCAATTTTAAAAGGAGGCCTTTAAGTTGTTGCTTGATGTTAGCCTGGAAGAGGCTCAAAAGATGATCCTCGCCAGCGTTCCCGCCCTGGATAGTGAAGAACTGCCTTTAATGGAGTCCTTTGGTCGGGTTCTGGCAGCTGATTACTACGCCGGGCATGACCTTCCGCTGCAGGCGCGTTCTGCAGTTGACGGCTATGCTTTGGCAATGGGTCAAGCTTCGGTTGGCAGCAGCTTTCAGCTTATTGAAACAACTCCTTTGGATAACAGTGTGATATCCGGGAATCAAGCCATATCTGTGACAACGGGAGGAACTCTGCCCCAAGGGACCCAGGCGGTAGTTCCTCATGAAAAGACCCGGCTGCAGGATGGCACGTTAAACGTACTGGAGATCATCAAACCGGGTGTTAATATCAAAACCAGCGGTGAGGACTATAAAGAAGGAGAAGTCCTGGCCCCGGGCGGTACAGTGATTGATGCCGGAGCAGCTGCCATACTTGCCGCCTTTGGCTGCAGTATGGTCAAGGTCAGGCTTCGACCCCGGGTGGCGATTTTGGCCCTGGGGAACAATATCGTTCCTTTTCACGTAACACCCGAACCTGACCAGATAAGAGACAGTAACGGTCCTATGCTGGCTGCCCTGGTCACTCAGGATGGCGGCAAGGTGATATCAGTCGAATTAGCTGATTCCATTGATACGGCTAAGACTATATTGACCCGGATGCTGTCCGCATCTGACCTGGTTATCTGTACCGGCGGCACATATGCGCAGGGTACAGATGAAGCAAAGGATCTCCTGGGGTCTTTGGATGTAAACCTTTTCTACTGGGGAGTCCCTGTTCAACCGGGAAGTCACCACGGAGCGGGAAGATTCGGTTCAACCCTGATCCTGGCTCTGTCCGGCAACCCGGCGGCCTGCGCGGTTGGGTACCAGTTGTTTGCAGCTCCCGCCTTGCGTGCCATGCAGGGGCTGAACCCGCAGCAGCAGATAATACAGGCCATATGCACCAATGGTTTTGCCAAGAAATCTGGTTCGCGCCGTTTTGTCAGAGGCCATGCCGAATTCGCGGATGGCAGTTGGCAGGTAGAGGTGCTGCCCGGACAGAAACCCAGTATGTTAAAATCTCTTTTGAACTGTAATGCTTTGATTGACCTGCCGGCAGGAACTCCTCCGGTAGGCATCGATCAAGAAGTAACCATCTGGTTATTATAAAAATTTCAATCTTAGGTTGTGGAGGTGAAAACAACAATGGCAGACTACAAAGCGATTATCAGCCAATACAAAGACCTGCCCGGCGGTATAATTGAGGCTTATCACGCCATCCAGAGAGAATACAGCTATATTCCCGAAGAAGCAGTGACAGCGGCAGCAGAAGCCTTCAAGATGTCCAAGGCCAAGGCCTGGGGGGTCGCCACCTTCTATTCTTATCTGAAGGTAGGCAAACGCGGCAAGAACGTTATCCGCATGTGCGAGAGCGCTCCTTGTCACGTAGCGGGAGCTGATAAAGTCGTGGCTGCTCTGGAAAAGGAACTGGGAATCAAGGTGGGTGAGACCACTCCTGACGGCAAGTTCTGTCTGGAACTGACCGAATGTGTGGGCCAGTGTCAGGCCACCCCGGTAATAACCATCAACAGCAAGCCTTACGGCGATGTAACTGCAGAGAAAATCCCCGCCATCCTGGCGGAATATAAGTAAATCAAGGAAGGGAGGATAAATAAATGGCAGAGGAAATGCGTATCGTTTTGCGTAATTACGGCAAAATAGATCCGCTGAATATCGATGATTACATCAAAGCCGGCGGCTACAAGTCTTTGGAAAAGGCTCGTGCCATGAGCCAGACCGAACTGATCGACGAAGTCAAGAAGTCTGGCCTCAGAGGCCGCGGCGGTGCTGGTTTCAATACCGGCATGAAATGGAGCTTCTCCTATGGCATCAAGACCGACCAGAAGTATGTGGTCTGCAATGCTGACGAAGGAGAACCCGGCACCTACAAGGATCGCATCATCATGGAAAACGATCCCCAGAGCCTACTGGAAGGCATGGCCATCTGCGGATACGCCATCGGCTCCAACCAGGGCTACATCTACTGCCGGGGTGAATATCCCTATGTAGTGGAAAAGCTCAACCAGGCTATCGACCAGGCCAAGGCCAAGGGTGTATTAGGCGACTTCAATATCGAAGTGCGTATGGGCGGCGGAGCTTATGTATGCGGAGAAGAAAGCGCTCTTATCGAATCCATCGAGGGCCACCGCGGTGAGCCCCGCTTCAAGCCCCCGTTCCCGCCGGTAATCGGCTTATGGGGCAAACCCACCATCGTCAACAACGTTGAGACCTTTGTAAACATTCCGGTGATCTTAGAAAAGGGTGCCGACTGGTATAAAGCCATCGGAGCCAGCTCCTATCCCGGAACCAAGGTGCTCACCCTGACTGGTGACGTCAATAACCGCATATTTGTTGAAGTACCCACCAATACCACCATCCGTCAAGTGCTGGACGAATTTGGCGGCGGCGTAACCGGCGGCAAGAAAGTTAAAGCGATCCAGATCGGCGGAACTTCCGGCGGTTTCATCCCCGATTCCCTGCTGGACACCCAACTGGACTTCGACTCCATGTCAGCCATTGGCGCCACCCTGGGTTCCGGTGCCTTCTTTGTCATGGACGAGACCCGTGATATCGTCGATGTGGTGGACCGCATCATGAAGTTCTTTGAACATGAATCCTGTGGCAAGTGCACCCCCTGCCGGGAAGGTACCCACAGAATGCATGAGATGATGGAGCGCTTGAACCATGGCCATGCCAAGGCGGGCGACTTGGACAGCCTGGAGAGACTGGGTACAGTCATGACCAAGGCCTGCTTATGCGGCCTGGGCCAGGCGGCTCCTTCACCGGTCCTGACCACTTTGAAACACTTTAAAGGTGATTATACAGCCAAATTCAACTAAACAGGATTTATGACGGTTCGGTCAAAAAAGGATCGTTGCTGATACTCTCCAGCCAGGAGTATCCCCCAACGATGCGGCAGTTACATTCGATTATCCGTCTTGCTCTGTGACGGATAATCGATAAAACGCCGGGATCGGGAAGATCGTCTGAAGATCGCATAGACTTTTCGGCGAAAGGATGAGGAAAGAATGAATTGTTTTGGACCTCCCGAAATAGCGGGTGTAGCATGTGGTATTAGTGAAAAGAAATCAACCCTGTCCCTGGGCAAACTGTTTATCCTCGGTATCCTGGCTGGTGTTTATATCGGCTTCGGTGCCAACCTGGCAACTGTAGTGGGCAATGACCTGCCCAAGTTCCTCGGCAATGGCTTCGGCCAGTTCCTTTTCGGCGCCGTGTTCAGCA
>JBLMZJ010000093.1:0-19474 GCA_050258735.1 Deltaproteobacteria bacterium
TGTACTTTTTTTTTCGGCGAAGGTGCTTTTTGTGCCTTCTCCTTTTTTTCCATCCTTGCTACTCCATATTTTAATTAATATACTGTACTTTGCAGGAACATTTCGCTTGTTTGCAGAAAAATTCCTGCATTTAGAAATAATAAAAAAAACGAAATTTTTCGTCAAATAATGCTGTTGTAAATCCTCGATATTATCATTCAATTAGGACAGTAGTCCGGAACGGTAAAAATACTTTACCGCTACCTGACTGTAAAATACCACGTGGAGGATAACAAACTATGTTTCATGATAATACAGAATCGCCTGTAAGTACACACTCGAGGCCCTCCGAAATGGGACTGTTTATCATGCTTTCTGCTCTGCTCCCCGGCATCCTGGCAGCATTTGCATTGTTTGTAGATCGAAGCCAGGGACTCCTGGTCTTTCGGGCTACCGGTTTTCCTGTCTGGGTCCTGGGAATATTCTCTACCGTAATTATCCCCTTGATTATCCTGGAATGGGCCCGGGAAGGCCTGACCGACATCAAGCTGGAAGATTTAGAAGGAAGGCCTTTGTCCGGCAGCGATCGTTTCCGGATCTATCTTGCTGGTTTTGTACGTATGGTCTGGTCCTTGTTACTCATACTTGTGCTGGTATGGTTCTTTTCAGAAGTAGCTGCTCTTTTCCTGTCCATACTGGGGACCGGCAGTGCAAATCAAAGGACTTTGACTGATTTCTATGCCTACCTGGTGGATCTGCTGCCGTTGATGACACTGGCTGCATTCATGTTTCTGCTCCTGCAGGCCTTCAAACATCGTATCACCGCACTGGTCACGATGGCTTTCCTGTATATTCTGCTGCGTTACCTGGTTGGTATGAACAATCCTATCAGCAGATTCAACCCCGCACTGTCTATGGACTGGCACCTCAAATGGCTGGATCCATCGGTAAATATGGCTTCACTTTGGCAATCCGCTGCCTACCTTTTCATACTCTTCCTGATCTTCTTCTTGGGAGGCTACCGCTTGTTCAAACGAAAGATTCAATAACGGGTATTGCGATTAACGAAAAGACGGTCAGACGACCGTCTTTCTTTTGTTTATATAATTACTTAACATATTGTAATATTTAATAGATATATTATTACAAACGTGATAATGTTAAAGTACAAGCCAAACTTAAAATTATATAAAGGGGGCATAATGGTGTTTGATTTCTTGATGAGCGAAGAACAGCTAAGGCTCCGGGATGAAGTCCGGGACATGGCCAAGTCCATACCCCGTGATTACATCCTGGATATGGACGCCGACAAGATCAAGTATCCCAAAGAATTCATGCAGGAATGCGGCCGCCGCAACCTGCTAGGCCTCAGGGTCCCGAAGGAGTACGGGGGCCGTGGCCTGAAATGGGAAGATGATATCATTGCAGCCGAAGAGATCTGTGTCAATGGTTACATGTTTGGATGCGCCTGGGGTGTTACGGGTGATGTAGTGGCCGAAGCCTTGATCTCCTTTGGTACCGAAGAGCAAAAGAAAAAGTACCTGACATCCATCTGCAAGGGTGAAAAATTTGCGGCAGAATGCCTGACTGAACCCCGGGGCGGTTCCGACTTTTTCGGTGCCACCACTACCGCCCGCCGGGACGGGGATGATTTTATCCTCAACGGCCAGAAACGATTTATAGTTGGCGGTGAAGGGGCGGATTTCTTTCTTGTCTATGCCAAGACCGATCCCGAAGCTCGTTCCGATAAGTCTCTTACCTGTTTCATCGTAGACCGCGAAATGGGAGTCAGGACCGAATATCTGTATGGTCTGATGGGATGTCGTGGCGGAGGCACCGCCCGGGTGGTCTTCCATGATGTCCGGGTTCCCAAAGAGAACGTAGTGGGAGAAATCAACGGAGCCGCGAAGGTCTTTTACCCCATGATGATACCGGAGAGACTGGGAACCGCTGCCATGACGGTCGGAGCTGCCCGGCCTGCCCTGGAGATCGCCACCGATTACAGCACCAAACGCAAAGCCTTCGGTACTGCCATAAAGGATTTCGAGGCAGTAAGTTTCAAGGTGGCGGATGCCGTGATGAAACTGGACGCCTGCCGCAGCCTGATGTATACCACAGCCCGGGCGGTCGACAGCGGCGTGGTCAGTGCGGGGCGCTGTCGGCGTATGGTTTCCGAAGGCAAGAAATTCGTTACCGAGCAATGCTGGGACATCGCCAACCTGGCCATGCAGGTAATGGGCGGCATTGGCTACACCGATGTCTACCCGGTCGAAAAGATCCTGCGCGACTTACGCCTCTCCATGATTTGGGTAGGCACCAACGAGATCATGAGCCTGATCACCCAACATGAGTGGTACCGTGAAAGAGCAGCCGAGAAAAAAGATAGCCGTAAGCGTGACAGCGAGATGGATTGTCGTGCTGCATTCGAAGCCGAGGAAAAGATATACGAATAGATTGAGGAGGGATTTGATGAGTTCTCGCTGGCATGAATTATATGCTCAAAAGTTGACTACCGCCGACGAAGCCGTAAAACTGATACCCCAAGGGGTTTTCATGGCTACATCCCTCACCAACGGTCAGCCCCCGGCCCTGCTCAATGCCCTGGCCCGCCGTATGGCCGAAGGCGACCTGCGTGATGTTACGTATATGTGCTCATTAGCGGTTCGACCCACAGAACTGCACAATCCTGAAACTATCGAAAAAATCAATCGTTACAATCAGCTGGACGCCATGTATGCCGGTCCCATCGAACGTTACTACGTCCAGCAGGGGTCGTATTCCTATATTCCCCACCGTTTGTTCGACGGTCCGCTGATGACCGAGCGGGTGGGCATGGGTGCTGCGGTAATAACCGTTTCCCCTATGGATCGCCATGGCTTTTTCAGCATGGGCACCAACCCCGATTATCTCTACGGATTCATCCGCCGCAACCCCGGGTGTGTCATCCTGGCCGAGGTCAATACCCACATGCCGCGGACCTTTGGCAACAACTATTTTCATATCTCGGAACTGGCGGCAGTAGTGGAAAACGATACCCCGCTGTTCACTCTGCCTGATATCCCGCTCAATGATAAGGATGAGCTGATCGGCCAGTTCATCGCCGAGCGGGTACCGGACGGCGCCTGCCTCCAACTGGGTATAGGTTCTATTCCCAACGCAGTAGCAAAAGGACTAATGAATAAGAAGGAGCTGGGCATCCATTCCGAGATGCTTTGCGACTCCATGATCGATCTCTACGAAGCCGGAGTCATCACCGGGACCCGAAAGCGCTTCATGCCCCGAAAATGGCTGGCCTGTTTTGCCTTCGGTTCCCAGCGTCTCTATGACTTCATCGCGGAAAACCCTATGGTAGAAATGCATGACTCGGAATTCGTCAATGATCCTTATAATATCGGCCTTAACGATAATGTGATCTCGATCAACGCCACCCTGGAAGTGGACCTCTCCGGGCAGTGCGCCTCGGAAGCGATCGGCACCCGCCAGTATTCCGGGGCCGGCGGGCAGATGGACTTCGTGGAAGGCGCCTGGCGCTCCCGCGGCGGGCAAGCCTTCCTGGCCCTCTATTCCACCTACACTGGAAAGGATGGAGAGACGAGATCTCGGATAATGCCCACCCTGAGCCCGGGTTCCATGATCACCACTACCCGCAATGATGTCCAATATATAGTTACCGAGTATGGGATAGCCCGCCTTAAGGGCTTTGATATTAAACGCCGGACCAAGGAACTCATCAGCATCGCCCATCCGGACTTCCGCGACTGGCTGAGTTTTGAAGCAAGCAAGATGAATTATATCTAGGACATATTCCGGCTCTAGTAAATAAAGGGGGAAAACGAGAGGTTACAAGGGGGAATTGAGAGATATGGCAAGAGATTTAGCTGCCATGTACAAGAGCAAGCACTGTTCTGCCGAAGAAGCAGTGAGAAATATCGAGGACGGCTCCTGGGTGGATTACGGGTTCTTCAACGGCAAGCCGATACTGTGCGACAAGGCCCTGGCCGCCCGCAAGGACGAAGTGAAGGATATAATCATCCTGGCCGCGGTCACCCTGCCGCCAATACCGGAAGTCCTGACCTGCGACCCTCAGGGAGAGGTCTTCACCTATAATTGCTTTCATTTCAGCCCAGTAGACCGCATAATGCAGCAGCACTTGCCCAATGTATTTTACAATCCTATCCTCTACAGTGAGTGCGAGCGTTACTATGACGACGTGGTCCATGACCCGGCGGTGGTCGGCACGCCCCGACGCAAGGTGGCCATGGTGCAGACTGGCCCCATGGATGCGAACGGGTATTTTAATTTTGGCCTGCACAACTCCTCTACCTATACCTCGCTGACCCATGCCGACATCGCCATCGTCGAGGTCAATCAAAACCTGCCGGTATGCTTGGGCGGCGAGCGGGAACGTATCCATATATCACAGGTTACTCATGTCGTCGAGGGAGAGGATCCCGACCTGGTGGAGATGCCCCGGTTGGAAGCCAGCGAAACCGATAAAAAGATCGCCGCCAATATCATGCCGTATATCACCGACGGAGCCTGCATACAGCTGGGCATCGGAGGAATACCCAACGCCATCGGCGCTATGATCGCCGCTTCAGATCTCAAGGATCTGGGCGGGCATACAGAAATGCTGGTCGATTCCTACGTGGATCTGTGGGAATCCGGCCAGATGACTGGAGCAAAAAAGACTATCGACCGCGGAAAGATCTCCTTCACTTTTGCCGTAGGCGGCAAGCGTCTCTATGATTTCATGCATCTGAACCCGGCCATCGCCTCTTATAATGTAGAATATATAAACCATCCCAACATAATAAGCCAAAACGATAATGTAGTCTCCATCAACCAGGCTCTGCAGGTGGACCTTTACAGCCAGATCAATGCCGAAAGCATGGGTTTCAAGCAGATATCCGGCAACGGCGGAATGTGGGATTTCGTATTGGGCTCCTATTGGTCGCGGGGCGGGCGCAGCATCATCTGCCTCCCCTCCACCCATCGCTCGAAGGACGGGACGCAGCTCTCGCGAATTGTTCCTACCTTTTCACCCGGGAGCATCACTACTGTGCCCCGGCAGATGGTTTGCATCGTGGTGACAGAGCAAGGCTCGGTCTGCCTTAAGGGTGATTCTACCTGGGCCCGGGCGGAAAAGCTTATTTCAATCGCTCATCCTGATTTCCAGGATGAATTGATCAAAGCAGCCCAGGAACAAAAGATCTGGCACCGCAGCAACCGCATCAGTTGAAACCAATGCCTTAAACAGCAGGGAGAAGTTTTTTCCCTGCTGTTTTTAATTCTATATAAGCTGTTGTACAATAGTGGAAACAAAATGGAGCTATCCTAATGAGTTTTAAGGATATCGGATTAAAAATACAGATCGCCCGGGAAGAAAAGGGCCTTAGTCAGGAGCAATTAGCCCGCGCTTTGGGCTGCTCACAGCCGGCCCTATCAAATTACGAAAAGGGCAAACGCCGCCTCTATCTCTCCCACCTGGAAAAGCTCTCGGAAGTCCTGGAGAAGCCGCCGGAGTACTTCATGGAGAACAGCGACCTGCTTAGGCCCGGCCCGGCAATAGATACCGCCAGCAATCCCCGGTTCGATGAGATAGTGGAATCCATCAAGGAACTGGACGATAAAGACCTGGAAGAAATCATGACATACGTTAAATATCTGAAATGGAGAACGACAGGGAGGCAGCGTTAGGATGGACTTATCTCTTACCCGCAAACAACAGGAACTAATAAACAAGGTCCAGAAATTGATGCAAGAGGATATCGCTCCTTCACTGCTGAGTCCCCGTGAACCTGAAGGCTTCGACTGGAGTCCGGTACAGATACTTGCCAGACACAACCTGGTCTGTCCCATCGTACCGAAAGAATATGGCGGACTGGGCCTGGATCGCTTTACCACCGCCCTCGTCATGGAGGAGATCGCAGCCGGCCATCCGGGACTGGCTGCCGTGGTCGCCGCTACACTGCACGCCGCCGAGCCCATTATCCTGGCCGGCAGTCCAGAGCAAAAGGAACGTTTCCTTCCTAACCTGACCGGTAAGAAAGCCTGCCTGGCCTCATTCGCTCTGACCGAGTCCAGCGGTGGCTCCGACCTCACCAAAATGGAGACCTGCGCAGTCAAAAAAGGCCGGGCTTTCTTAATAAACGGAAGTAAGGATTACATCATAAACGCCTCTATCGCCAGTTTCATATCCCTGATCTCGGCGACCGACCATACCAGACCCAAGGCTTCGATCCGGGTCTTTATCGTACCCGGCGAACTCTCCGGCTTAAAAATCGGTAAAAGGCACCTCACTTCCGGCCTTAATTACGCGGCCATATCCGAAGTAATCTTCGACAACACACGCTTAGATGAAAGCAACGTGATCAGAGAGGATGAGGCCGGCAGCGGATACCTGCTATTGAATCAGACCTTCGACCGGGGCCGCGCCATGGTGGCTGCCATTTCGGTTGGAATCGCCCGCCGAGCCCTGGAAGCTGCCATCGAATTCGCCGAGGAACGTGAACAATTCGGCACCATGATCAAGAATCACCAGGCCGTAGCCTTCACCCTGGCTGACATGGCCACCGAGATCGAGATGGCCCGGCTATTATACTGGAAGGCCGGTTGGCTGATCGATCAGGGCGGTGATTACAGCACCGCTTCTTCCATGGCCAAACTGGCCTCCAGCCACATCGCCCAGCGGGTCACCTGTGAAGCAGCCGATATCACTGGTGCCCGGGCCTATGAAAAGGGATCTTTGCTGGAGCAACTGGTGAGAGACGCGAGGGTTTTGTCTACCATCGAAGGAACCAGCAATATCAACCGCCTCTTGATATCTTCGCAGCTATAAATAAAACAAAAACTTTGTGCTTGCCTTTGGCAGACATTCAGGTTGATTTCAGTTTCGATTGATATACTTCCCTTAACAAATGATCTGTTCATATGATAAGGGGGTACCTTATGATTATAAGCAGCCTTAATCTCAATCTGACTGTTACTAAATCTGATATCTTCACAACGGATTCCGCCACAGAAATAGCCGAAGCCAGCAGCAATATATCCGAACAGATAACTGGGGATGTCTATACCAGGAGCATCACTGCCACGCTCCCCGTAACTAATAAACCTTTGCCCAGTTTGAACACACCAACAGATAGCTCCGGTGCATCTGCAGAAGAGATCGAGGACCGGGTAAAATCCCTTAGCCAGGGTCAGTTGGCTCACCAAGCAACAGCCAGGGAGGCTTATGAGACAGCCAAGACTCAGCTCAAATACCCTGAAGTAAAGATATTGATGAGCTGCGGACAAAACCTGGATATCAATTTTCCAATACTGCGTTAGCCATAAGTATTATACGAAGAACGCCCCGCTGTAGCCTCAGACTTTTATCTATTCGATCAGTAAGAAGATGCTACATATGATTTAAATCCTAACCTTCTGCTTGTTGAGCATTTTTGTATTTATTTTTCCTTTCACATAAAAAGACCGTTTGCTAAACGGTCTTTTTACTCATTTTCGTACTATGATTATAACTGCTGCTTCTATTCTAGGTCGATCCTCAATTCGATCACTCGTCCCGGGGCCAGTTCCTGGTTCATGTAGTCCGCAGGATCAGTGCTGGTAAGGGACACCACCCGTACACGGTTATCCTCCATGACCTCTGTGGTCAGGATACCGCCAGACGGCAACCGATACTCCCTGCGATCACTCATTTCCTGGTTGGCCAACAGATCCAGAGGATTAGGGGTATAGAAAATCACTGCAGCATCCCTCCAGAACCTTTGAGTTCATCCATCTTGGTAAGCGCTTCTTTCAAACCTCCCACGGCATCGATCAGTCCGCAATCCACTGCATCTTTACCGACCAGTACGGTGCCGATATCGCGGGCAAGATCACCGGTGGCAAACATCAATTCCTTTAGTCTTTCCTGACTTATTTTTGAGTGATTTACTACGAACTCATTAACCCGTTCCTGCATTCGGGACAGGTAATCCCAGGTTTGTTGGACACCGATAACCAGCCCGGTTAGCCTTATCGGATGAACGGTCATAGTCGCTGAAGGGGCGATAAATGAATAATCGGTGGAAACCGCGATACTCACTCCGATCGAATGTCCCCCGCCCAGCACGACAGATACAGTCGGTTTGGAGAGGCTGGATATCATCTCCGCCAGGGCCAGTCCGGCCTCCACATCCCCGCCCACGGTGTTTAGGACGATAAGCAGTCCCTTGATTTTCGGGTTCTCCTCCACCGCCAATAGCTGGGGACTGACGTGTTCATATTTTGTGGTCTTGTTGTTCGGCGGCAGAACGATGTGCCCTTCTACCTGACCGGCAATAGTCAGACAATGTATATCACTCTGATAATCCGGAATGTGAGTTTGACCCAGTTCTTTAATGGCTGCTACCCGCGCGTTCTGCGTCTGCGGCTGCTCTTCCGGTTCTTCTTCGTAATCAGGTGATTCCGGCATTTCTAGCAAGTTCATAACCCCTTCCTGCCATTTACTTCATTAAGAATATAATGACCGTCAGTGCAGGAAATAATACGTCCAACTAAGTCAAGAAAAATAAAACCACCCTGGATAGATCCAGGGTGGAAGTATTCAAAATCGGCTTAAGATCAGATCTCCATGATGATCGGCAGGATCATGGGGCGGCGTCCGGTCTTCTCGAAGAGATGCTTGCCCAGGCGTTCACGGATCTGCGTCTTGATGACGGCCCACTCGGTGATGCGCTTGCGGGCACATATATCCATAGCTTCTCTTACACGTTCCTTGGCATCTTCGATCAATTGCTCTGACTCACGGACGTAAACGAAGCCGCGGGTCACAATATCGGGGCCGGCCACCACCTCGGCATTTTCCTTTTGGATGGTGACCACTACGATCATGATGCCGTCCTGGGACAGCTGCTTGCGGTCGCGAAGTACGATGTTGCCTACATCACCGACCCCTAGACCGTCCACCAGTATCTTGCCCGAGGTGACCTTTCCGGCTATATTTGCTTTCTTCCGGCCGACTTCAATGATCTGGCCGTTGTCAGCTACGAAGATCCGGGGTCGGGGTATGCCCAGACTCTCGGCCATCTTGGCGTGTTTCATCAGGTGACGGTACTCGCCGTGCACCGGTATGAAGTAACGCGGGCGAATCAGGTTGAGTAAGATCTTTAGTTCTTCCTGGGAGGCGTGACCAGATACATGGACTCCCATGCTCTTCTCGTAGATCACCTCAGCTCCCTGCCGGAAGAGCAGATCTACAGTCTTCGCCACCAGTTTTTCATTGCCGGGCACCGGGGAAGCGGAAATAATCACGGTATCTCCTGGCACTATACCAACCCAGCGGTGATCGGCCGTTGCCATCCGGGTCAGGGCTGACATAGGCTCACCCTGTGAACCGGTAGTTACCACCACTACCTGGTTGGCTGCATAATGGTTGATTTCTTCCTGTTCAATGAGTATCCCTTCCGGGATGTTCATATAACCCAATTCATTAGATATCTTTACATTGTTGACCATGCTGCGTCCAACAATAGCAACCTTACGGCCGTATTTGTTGGCAGTAGTTATAACCTGTTGTATACGATGGACGTTCGAGGCAAACGTAGTAAGGATGATACGGCCCTCACAACGGCCAAACAGGTCGTCAAAAGTATTGCCTATTACCTTTTCCGACATGGTGAAGCCGGGCTTATCAGCATTAGTGCTGTCCGACAGCAGCACCAGCACTCCCTTCTCGCCCAGTTCGGCTAATTTCCGGAAATCAACGACTTCTCCGTCAACCGGGGTCTGATCCAATTTGATATCTCCGGTATGCACGATAATGCCCAGGGGGGTATGAATGGCAATACCCATGGCATCCGGGATACTGTGGCTCACCCTGAAGAATTCGATATTGAACGGTCCTATCTTATAAAAATCCCGTGGTTTTACCACGTTCAAACGGACGCCGTCAAGGCTCTGCTCCTTGAGTTTGCCTTCCACGATTCCCAGAGTCAACCTGCTGCCATATACCGGAACATCTATCTCTCTCAGAACATACGGCAAAGCGCCCACATGGTCTTCATGACCGTGGGTCAGTAAAATCGCTTTTACTTTATCCTTGTTTTCGACTAGATACGTAATATCTGGAATAACTACATCGATGCCGAGCAGTTCTTCTTCAGGGAACATCAAACCCGCATCAATGACAATGATGTTATCTTCGTATCTGATCGCCGTCATATTTTTTCCTATTTCCCCCAAGCCGCCCAGGGAAATAATCTGTATGCGGGAATCGGTCTCCGACACTTAAACACCTCCTTTATTAAGTTGTAGAAAATCCGCTCATTACAGCCAAAACTATTATATCCCATTCCAGGACATGATTCAACGGGCTAAAAATGTAGAATGAAAAGACATATATTGTTATCGTTTTAAGAAAAATGGGTATCCGGATATACCATCCAGACTTTTGGCAAGATCAGTAATATAAGCGGCATTTATACTAAAAGCCAGTAAATTTGGCGTACCAGAGGTACGCCAAATAGGCTCCGCGTGCTTAGTTACTTTTTGACAATGTTACCAATAAAATCAGGCCAGTAATTTATAGTCCACGAGCATCTGCCTGATGGCTGTTCGGTCTTTTTCGTCCGCTCCGCAAAGAGGCAGGCGCAGTCCACCAACCTGTTTGCCCATCAAGTTCAAGGCTTCTTTGAGAGGTATAGGATTGGTGGTAATGAACAAACCACGGAAAATGGGGAACAACTGGCGGTGCAGCCTGATAGCTTCGGCCAGGTCGCCGCGTACAAAGGCATCTATCATGGACTTGATCTCATTGCCTACCAGGTGTGAAGCTATGCTGACCACGCCTACTGCGCCCAGCGCCATCAGGGGCAGGGTCATAGAATCATCTCCACAGTAGATCAGGAAATCATCGGGAATCAAGGTGGTGAGCAGAGAGACCTGATCAGTACTGCCGCAAGCTTCCTTCACTGCTGTTATGTTTTCGATCTTAGCCAATCGGGCCACAGTCTCCGGCAGCAGGTTGGCACTGGTACGGCCTGGTACATTGTAGACCATCACCGGCAAGGAAACACTGTCGGCAACTGCCTTGAAATGCTGGTATAGTCCTTCCTGGGTCGGTTTATTATAGTAAGGAGTAACCAGCATTATGCCGTCTACTCCAACTTTTTCTGCTTTACGGCTCAACTCGATGGATGAAGCCGTATCATTTGAACCAGTACCAGCCCAAACCGGGACCCGGTGTCCCACTTTTTTCTTCACTGCTGCATAAAGCCCCAACTTTTCCTCATGGCTGAGAACCGGTGATTCCCCGGTCGTTCCGCAGACTACCAGGCCTTCACTACCGTTGTCGACCAGATATTCTGCAAGTTCTTCTGCCTTGGAGTAATTGACCTGAAGATTGTCGTCGAATGGAGTTATGATTGCTGTCATTAATCGGGGAGCTGCCATACTACTTACCACCGCCATTAATTATTTATTGCCCAGTTCGAACTGGTCATGTAATGCCTTTACCGCTTCCTCCATATGTTCCTTTTTGACCAGGCACCATATGTTGGTATATGAATCACCTGACTGCAGTATGGGTATCCCCCTCTGGGTGAGGGCTTCGACCACCCGGGCCATGACTCCTGGAATACCTGTCATAGCTGCTCCCACAACTGCAACCTTGGCACAATTATGTTCTATATCGGGATAAATTTCAATACTCTGCAAAACTTCGACAGCTTTTTTCGCCATATTGCCAGCTACAGTAAAGGATATCAGTTCGGGCTGGACATTAATAAAATCAACACTGATCTGCTCCCGGGCCAGGGCGGAAAAAACCTGTAGTTCGAGACCGGTCCCCTGGGTTTCTGCCGGACTTTTCACCTTCAGCTGGGCCAGGTTTGAAGTATACGTGATCCCGGCAATGAGGCGGTCACGGATGATACGCACCTCGTTCTGCCTTCCGGCCGGCTGGTTGGAAACCCATGTCCCCGGTGAATCACTGAAAGTAGAGCGCACACGCAGGGGGATATTTCCCTGCATGGCGATCTCGATAGCACGTGGGTGCACCACCTTGGCCCCATCGCGGGCCAGCTGACAGATCTCATTATAGGTGATCGAATCCAGCAACCGGGCGTTGTTGACGATCCTTGGGTCAGCCGTCATGACTCCTTCCACATCAGTGAATATGTCAATTACCTCAGCATTTAGGGCGACTCCTAACGCACTAGCCGTGGTGTCGCTGCCCCCCCGACCGAGAGTGGTCAGTTCACCGTTTTCACTTACCCCCTGAAAACCGGTGACGATCGGTACGTAACCATCTTCCAGGCAGGCAATGATATTGCGGGGATTCACATATTGGATATGGGCATTGCCATAATTTCCGTCAGTAATCAGTCCCGCTTGTTCACCAGTCAGACACCGGGCCTGCAAACCTACCCCCGATAGCTGGCTGGCCAGCAGCGCAGCCGAAATCAACTCTCCGCAGGACATGATCAGATCCAACTCGCGCGGGGCGGGATTGGGATTCGTCTCCTTCATAAGATTGACAAAGGTATCGGTTGCATAGGGATCGTTGACTCTCCCCATGGCCGATACCACAACTACGGCTTGCTGCCCGGAATTTATTGTTGAAGCGATTATATCACATACCCGGGTTCTTAGTTCAGGCGTACTGATGGAGGTTCCTCCAAACTTCTGAACTACAATAGCCAAAAAAGACACCTTCTTAAATCTAATAGAGCCCTTTCTCAACCACGATCTCAGCGATCTGCACAGCGTTGGTGGCAGCTCCCTTGCGTATCTGGTCGGATACCGCCCATAACAGGATACCATTTTCTATGGAAATATCCCGGCGAATCCTGCCGACAAACACTTCGTCACGATCCGAGCAATAGAGCGGCATGGGATACTGATTCTTTGAGGGATCATCCTGCACGATAATTCCCGGCTGTTTGCTCAGCAGATCGCGTACCTCCTGGGGGCTGACAGCCTTGACTGTCTCCAGAGCTATGGATTCCGAGTGGCTTCTGTATATCGGTACCCGCACCGTGGTAGGAGCAACCATCAAGTCGGGGGCATGCATTATCTTGCGGGTCTCCCAGACCATCTTCATCTCCTCGCGGGTATAATCCTCATCCAAAAAACTATCGATATGCGGAATGAGATTAAAGGAAATGGGGTACTGGAATACTTCCGCGACTGGTTCCCGGCCGTGTGCCCAGTCATCCACCTGTCTTCTTAGTTCCTCCAACCCGGCGATCCCCGCACCGGAAACTGCCTGGTAGGTGGATACTACTACTCGTTTAAGACCTGCCACACGATGTATGGGGTTTATCGCCATTACCATGATGATGGTTGAGCAATTGGGATTGGCAATGATGCCCTTGTGCCACGCTATATCTTCCGGATTGACCTCCGGAACGACCAGTGGCACTCCCTCCTCCAGGCGGAAGGCGTAGCTGTTATCGATGACAACACAATCGTTTTCCACGGCCAATGGAGCTAATTCCTTGCTTACATCGGTCCCTACGGCAAAAAGGGCTATATCAGCCTCTTTAAAAGCTTCACCCCGGGCTGCCTGCACAGTGACAGTCTCGTTTTTATATTTTATCTTAGTCCCCGCTTCACGGGGATCAGCCAGACATATGATGTCTTTGATCTTAAACTGGCGTTCCTCAAGAACCTTGAGCATCTGCTGCCCCACTGCCCCAGTTGCGCCAACTACTGCCAAACGTATTCCCTCAGACATAGTAAAACCTCCTGCTGAAAACATCTGGCTAATATTTTAGCACAATGGTTTTGGCATGCAACCAAGCATACTGTTTTATTGGGGACCCAGCAGCACCGGTTGTATCTGTTTGCCCTGCAGGGCGCTTACTACGGTGTCGGCAATCAGTTCCATATCGGCGACCAGCGAATTGGCCTTCTCTGTTGGATTATCCTGGCGAAAGGGTACGAAATATATATTCTTCATATTGATAAGCATCCCGATATTTCGAGCATTTATGCCCAGTCCGTCATTGGTGGAGACCGCTATTACAATGGGACGCCCGTTTCTAAGTTGTGCCTTGGCTGCCATAAGAGCTGGAGTATCGACGATCCCGTTAGCCAGTTTTGCTATGGTATTGCCGGTAGCCGGCGCTATGACCACTACATCAAGGAGTTTCTTGGGCCCAATCGGCTCAGCACCAACTATGGTGTTGATGATCGGCTCGGAAGTCACCAGACTGATCTGGTCTTTCAGATCATCGGCCTGGTAAAAGCGGCTGTTGGTCTGGTCTACCGTATATGAAAAAATCGGGAATATCTGCCCTCCCTCGTATTTCAACTGCTGGATATAGGGAAGTACCTCCCCTACAGTACAATGCGAACCAGTCAAAACCACCCCAATTTTGACTCCCACCAGACGATTGCTCAATTCCTGCCGCAATTTCCTGCACCTCCAATTAGGCTAGTAATAGGTTTTCATCCAAACAACTCAGTTCGTTCATGATCAATCTGGGTATGACATCAGCCAGGATCTTTCCTGCAAAAGCCGGTGCAACCTTACCCGGCAGGCCAGGAGCCAGAATAGCCTTCAAACCAAAGGTATTGGCGGCTTCAAAGTCTGTGCCTCCAGGTTGGGTAGCAAGGTCGATAATTAGAACATCAGGATTGGCATAACGAATGATTTCTTTATCCAGCACCATATGAGGTACGGTATTGAATACTACATTGGTGGTATTCATGATCTCTCGCAAATCGTGGAACCCGGCCCGACGGCAGCCCATTTCATAAGCCCGGGCCAACTGGCCTTCGTTTCTGGCTACAACTGTAACATCCGATCCCAGAGCCTTAAGAGTACGGGCCAGAGTAATTCCCACCCTGCCAAATCCAATGATGCAGCTTCGGCTGCCATGTATTGTGGTGGTGGTTTCCTGCATCGCGATCTGTATTGCCCCTTCTGCCGTTGGTATGGAATTCAAAATCGCGATTTCGTCCATGTCGATGACCTCCATCAGATGGAAGCCATACTTTTCTGACCACTCCTTCAGAAATGGTCGGGCTGAGCCGATGATCACCATGGCATTCTTGCTGATACTGCCCATGGCCTTCTCGGTGAGAATCAGGTTATCCTCGGCATAGACCGCCCGGATCGTCCCGTCACTGGTTGTTCCTGGCACGGGCAGGATGACTACTTCGGCATCTTTACACGCCTCTTCCACGGTGTTGACGGCAAATGCCCCGTGCACTATCTTTTCGCGGGGAAACCCAACCACCACCACAGTGGCGCTCATCCTTACCAGTTCGCTGACCAGCACCAGTTCCCGGTCATCCCCGCCCAGAACGGCTATTTTGACCCCAGATAGCGGCGAACTCACCTTATTCCCCCTTCGGTCCCGGCTTGGGTTCCACAATTAATAGCAGTATATGTGCGGTTAATACAGGTGGTGCTTGTCTGATGCGGAGGATTTGCGGTAAGTTGGAAACCAAAAAACAGAAGCCGGGGTTCACACCCCGGCTTCTTGTTAAATTATATGCGGTAGTAGGTATCGCCGAAATGGCTGACCAGCCCCAAAGACTCAAGGCGGATCAGATGCTGGTAGATAGCCAGTTTTTCAAAGCAGATATACAGGTCATCCAGCCTGATACGCTGGCCGTAAAAGATCTGCAGGGTAATCAGTTGGTCAAAGGTTTTCGGTTCCTTCAGGTTATCAAGCACCTGTTCTTCCTTGGTAAGGATAATATCCCGGTAGGCCAGCAAACGTTTATCAATGTTCTCTCCTATCAACCCTTTATGGCCCGAGATCAATGTCCTGGGGGTCATCTGCCGGCATAATTCTATAGAAGCCAAAAAATCAGTGATATTGCTGCACAAATGACCATACCAGGGGCCAAAGCCGGATAGGTCGATATCACCAGAAATAAGAAAGCCGTATTTTTCTTCCCACAACACTATATGCCCGGGAGTATGTCCCGGAGTATGCACCACTTCAAGCTGCCATGGTCCCAGGTCCAGTATTTCGCCACCCGCTAGTTCTCTGTGTACTGGTGAAGGCCGCAGCTCGATATCATCGATAAATTGCTTCCATAAGTGCCGGTAGTCTAAGAGGTCCCCGTAACAATTAATAAACACTTCCAGTGAACGTATTGCTGCAGCGTCCAGTTTATGCGCCCAGACCACCGCGTCCCGAAACTCGCTGTTATTATAGATATGGTCCTCGTGAAAGTGGGTGTTGATGATGATATCTACGCCTCTTTTCTTCAAAGCCAGCAGGTTTTCCACACCACAACTGGTGTCGATCAGGGTTTTTTTCTCCCCATCGATATAAACACAGAAACAATGCGGAAACTTGCCGCCATTAGGCGGTTCGATCAGATACACTCCCCGGCTGACTTCTGTAAACATCAGATCCTCCTCCAGCATAGGCAATTATTCTAATCGATCATGCGTTTTTTGATACCACGCAGGGCCAGCCACCCAGTTATAAGAATGAATATAAAACAGTAAAGCAGGTTGTATATGAGCTGCATTTTAAACTGTCCGGGGACGCAGAATGACCGTGCCAGCGTGACAACATGGGTAAGAGGGATAGCCTGAGCTAACCATTGCAGTGATACGGGCAGGTTCTCCAGCGGGAACACTGCTCCAGAGAAGAAGAACATGGGGGATAGGATGCCAGTAAAGTAGAAATTGAAATGATTGATATTATGGGTGAACGAGGTTATCCACATGGAAAGAGTACCGAACATGATGCCGCATAGAAAGCCAATCACCACCGCTCCCAGACTCCAGGGGTAGGTTATGATACCGAACAGCCAGGTGACTATAAGGACTGCCAGCGCAAAAAAAGCGCCTTTGGTCCCGGCGAAAAGGACCTCCCCGAGTATAAGGTCATTGGTAGACAGCGGAGCTCCCAGCATCCCATCGTATACCTGGTCGAATTCAAGCCTGATAAAGGTGCCATAGGTGCACTCAAAGGCTGCCGTATACATGGAGCTGGTCATGATGATACCACTGGCCAGAAATAATAAGTAGTTCATGGCCCCCATGGTCTGGATGTAGGCTCCGAAGCCGATGCCTAGCCCCCACAGCATGATGAGTGGTTCCAGAAAAGGCGGAAAGGCATTGCTCAGAAAATCAGAATCATATACCCTTTCGTGGCGGTACCAAACGCTCAATATACGCTGCCACCAGGCAGGTACCGTATAAGTATTATTGAAGTTCATTCAAACTCCTCCCGGTCACCTTTAGGAACAGATCCTCCAGATTGGCCTGACGTATATGGTAATCACTGAGAGCGAGGCTTTCGGCAAAACGGACCAGCGATTCCTGCTGGTTGCTATATGCAAATAAGGTATCTTGATAGATCTCGCATCTTATCCCGGGCTGTTCAGGTGGTCTCCTGTCTGAATAACCGTCCCCGGATACTCCGTATATTTCCATGACATAGGTCTCGAGATTGGTTTTCATCAGTTCCCGGGGCGCCCCCTCCAACATCTTCTTGCCTTTGTCCATGATGATTATGCGATCACAGATCTGAAAGGCCTCTTCCATGTAGTGAGTGGTAAGGAGTACGGTAACGCCATGATCCTTTAGTTCTCGTAACTTGGTCCAGATGAGGTGCCTGACCTGGGGATCGAGTCCAGTGGTGGGTTCATCCAGGATCAACAGACGGGGCTGATTGATCAGAGCCCGTGCAATAGTTAGCCTTCTCTGCATACCGCCGGAAAGTTCGCGGATCTTGACCCTGGCTTTTTCCTGCAGCTCCATAAACTCCAGCAGTCCTGCTATCCTCTCCCTGGCCTTGCCGGGAGATATACCATAGAAACGGGAATAAATATACAGATTATCATGGACATTGAGCTCGGTATCCAGGTTATCCTGCTGCGGCACTATGCCGGAAAAGGATTTTATGGCAAGAGCATCTTTTCCCGGGTGGTAACCGAAGATATCCATATGTGATTCTGGTTTGGCGTCAGGCACGCATTTGCCATAGAGCATCTTCATAGTAGTGGTCTTACCCGCTCCATTAGGTCCCAGCAAACCAAAACACTCAGACGGCTGCACCGCAAAATCCAGGTTGTCCACTGCTCGGAGCTGCCCGTAGGATTTATTAAGATTTTTAATATTTATGGCCGTCTCGTTCATGATCATAATCCTTTGCAGAGTTCATTGGATACAGACTCGCATCAGTATCCCTTATTATATCCCAAAAGCGCGCTCAGCGTACAACAACATTGACCCTTAAGAATGATGCTGACGGCCGTCATTTGCCTGTTTAAGCATGCAGAGCAAGCTGTGATATAATGAAACTATAAATTGGGCCAAGTTCGAGAAAGGCAGCGCTATGCAGGAGGAAATCAGATTCGATTACAGTGAAGGCAGATACCAGATCAGTATCCTGGCACTGATCACTTCCGATGGTATTTCTGTGACCCTGTCTGGCGGTGAAGTTCCCCATGTCGGAGGCACCGCACTCAGTGTTCCCCGCTATCGGGACAATGACAGCCTGACTTGCGATACCTGGATCACCCCTCGCCCCGGTCACCGGGACTGCGAAGCCGCCGCCATTGTCTCCAAAATCGTTTGTATGGAGACAGGGCAAGCCACGGCTTGTGTAACCGGCATCCACATCGCTGAGGCCCACAAGTCAGAAATCGAACTGCTGCTGGATAATTGCCGCCAGGCGGCATTTTTGCTCAGTCATAAAATAATGGAGATAATCAGGGAAGACATTATTATCCCGTAGGAATTACCATAGGTTGCTGAAAACTCTTAGCTGCCAGTGGCCTTCAAAAATAGCAACAGGTTCTAAGGAGGTATTTTTTTAATATATGCATAAGAATTTGCGGTCGTTTATCGAGCAGCTCCGCCGGGAGCGCTTGATCGTCGAGGTCAACGAAGAGGTTGACCCTTATCTGGAACTAGCGGAAATACACCGTCGTATAGTTGAAGAAAATGGACCAGCTTTGTTGTTTACACGGGTAAAGGGCTCACGTTTCCCGGTGGCCACCAACCTGTTCGGCAGTGTGCAGAGGATGGAACTGGCTATGGGCCCCAAACCGGAGGAAATCATCAATCAGGCGGTCTCCGCTTTGGATCGGCTCATGCCGCCCCGCTTGAGCACCCTGTGGCAGGAACGGCACTGGCTGCTGCCAGCTGCCCGTACCGGTTTGCGAAATGTCCCTGCCGCCAAAGCTCCAATCCTGCAGAACCGGATGTCCCCGGTCGATCTTACTGCCCTGCCGGTCCTGACCAGCTGGCAAGAGGACGGTGGTCCCTTTTTGACCCTGCCCCTGGTCTATACCGAACACCCCGTAACCGGGGAACATAATCTGGGCATGTACCGGGTACAGATCTATTCTCCCGATCAAACCGGTATGCATTGGCAGATCCACAAGGGTGGTGGTTTTCATTATTATGAAGCTGAACAAATGGGCAGTGCTCTGCCGGTTACAGTATTTCTCGGCGGTCCTCCCGCATTGACTATAGCGGCTATCACGGCTTTGCCGGAACCCTTGCCGGAACTGCTCT
>JBLMZJ010000094.1:0-47800 GCA_050258735.1 Deltaproteobacteria bacterium
TGGCTGGGCTGACGTCGAAATAGGGCTTTCCGTTGACGGTCAAAACCGGGGTGGCCTGGCACTGACCAACACATTCGGTCAACTCCAACGTGAACTTGCCGTCTGCTGTGCTGTCTCCGACCTTGATGCCCAGTTCCTTCTCCAATGCGGCCAGGACTTCTTCAGCTCCGGCTACATGACAGGGCGCGCTTTCGCACATGCGGATAACGTACTTGCCCCGGGATTTTATGGAGAACATGGAATAAAAGGTGGCAACTCCATAAGCCTGACTTACCGGTACCTTGAAAATCTCGGCAGCCTCGGCTATGGCTTCTACCGGCAGATAGCTTATTTCCTTCTGGATTGCGTGATAAGCCTCGATGATTCCCCCCGGCTTGTCCGCATACTTGGCAATGATCTCCTTGTAGCTCATTGATCTTTCCCTCCTTCCTGATTTCTTTTCCGGGTATTTTAAACATGCTGTCATGATATTTCTCCAAATTTGACATAAATCCTGCTTGCATAATTGTATATTTTGAACCACAGCAAAAGCTGGTAAAATGACCATTCCAAGGGTTTTTTGAAGTTGTCTCAGATACCATAAAAAATGGTTATAGGGCCAATTAATTAGATCTCATGTTATGGTATAATGGTCATATCGTAAATGATCATGACTATGGAGGTAACAATGGGTCTAAAAAAGGACAAGTTTGTCATAACCATTTGTCTTGCTGTATGTCTTTGCGTTACCGGTTCAATAGGTAGTATTTCCCCAGAGCTGATGGCGGCGAACGTACAAAACGATAAACAGACTAACAAATCAACTAGTAGCCAAACCAATAAACAAAGCAGTAAACAGAATAGCCAGAGCAATACCGCTGCAGGCAAAACGAACAACTCGACCCTTAATAATACAAGCAATCAGCCGGAAATGCCGATTATGCCGGTCATGCCTGCTGTTCCTGCTAATTCTTCGAATACTACTTCTACATCGGTACTCAATCGGCCATGGGATTCGCAGGATCGAAATAGTGGCATCCAGTTGAAGACCCGTTGGGAAGACCGACGCAATATCCTTTGGGACAAAAATAACAAAAAGGTTCTTATTAATATACAGAAGAAAAAAGAAAATATACATATGAAAGGTAAAGGGAAGTCGAGTCAGACAGAAGTACCGATAAGAGAAAAGTAGTCAGATTGGAATAAAAAGCTCGAGGCAACTAGGATGATGAAGTTTCGCTGTTCCCGTCATCTCTGCCTAAGTGACCAATGATGGTGGGCAGGATTTCATTGATCTTATCCAGCGGGCCCTTTCCGGTAAGGGTTATAACACTAACTTCATTATCCTTGACAACTACCATGGCAGATGGTGAGATTTTTCCGCCGGATGCTGTACCACTGGTCGACCAGTGGCTTTTTTTGTCTTTGGGAGAAAAACCAGAGCCATTTCCTATCCCGAAACTTACGGTGATCAGAGGTATGAGGGTAATATCACCGACGTGGATCGGTTCTCCCACCACCGTATCGCTCTTGAAAAAGTCAGACATTTGTTCAAGAATCGCTGAGATATTTTGGCCAAGGTCCATCAATAAACCACCTTAACTAAATTATTACCCGGTTTCTTGTTTATAAAACAAATATCCATGATTGTCAAACTTAAAGATGATCTTAGAAACCCCAAAAAAAGACCCGCTGATAAAACAGCGGGTCGCATTTGTTGATTGATTCACTATTCTTCTTCAGTATTGGGATCAGGCTTGATTCCCGGATTGGTCAACTGTTTATACAGCATTTCGGCGATACCGATCTGTCCGGTTTTACTCATTGATTTAGCGTATTCATCATAAAGCATGGACTCGAAGGTTTCGTCAGCAAAAGAGCGGGGGATGAAGTCACTGCGATCGATACTGTTACGCATGGTTTCCATAACTTTTGAAAGCCAGACGGCCTCCAGTTCCTGACAGGCCTCATAGAGCTTCTTTTGATCTTTATCGCTCAACTTGTTCTTAATAATGGATTCAAACTTATTGTTCCTGGATTCTTCCACACTCAGAGAGGGGTCAGTGGCTGTATTTGTTTTAACTGTTGGAACATTATTATCGATCTTCATTTTTATCCCTCATTAAAATCGATCACTCACCGGAGTTTCGAAAACTAACGGCGAAGATTGGCCGCGGTCTGCAGCATTTCATCAGAGGACTGGATGACCTTGGAATTGATCTCGTAGGCCCGCTGGGCGGTGATCAGTGAAACCATTTCCTCAGCGATTTTCACATTGGACATCTCCAGATAGCCTGATTCCAATTTTACGGTAGAATCATCTTCGGGTACCCAGTCGAGTGGCTCTCCGGAGTTTGGAGTGTTCTGATAGAGATCCTCACCCAGTTTTGCCAAACCAGCGGGGTTAATGAATTTCGCTAACTCCAGCTTGCCTCCTTCGGTGGGTTCGGTTGCACCCTGCTCGATATACGTAATGGTGCCGTCTTTACCGATAGCTATATCGTGAGCACCTTCTGGGATCGGGTCAGCGCCGATATATAAGTAACCGTCAGCTGTAACCATCTGACCTTCAGCATCTATTTTGATTGCTCCATCCCGCGTATACAGCGGATCTTCATAACCGGGGACCTGTACCTTGAAAAAGGCGTCGCCGATAATGGCTACGTCCGTAGGGATTTCTGTATTCTGCATGTTACCCTGGGTAAACAGGCTTGTAATGGCGACGGGTTTAACACCAAGGCCTACATCCAATCTAACGGGTTCATTCACTTCAGGGCCGGAAGCGGGGCGTTTGATGGTTTGGTAAAGCAGGTCCTGAAATTCAACTCGTTCTTTTTTATAGCCGTTGGTATTGACATTGGCCATGTTGTGAGCAATTGTGTCAACATTCAGTTGTTGACCATACATACCCAAGGCAGCGGTATAGAGCGATCTCATCATAATAGTTTCCTCCCCAATAGAGATGCTGCGGCACATCAATCGTTCAATGCCGCCAGGGCCTCTCCATCCGGAGACCGGCCCGTAATTACTGATGGACATGGTTAATCATTATTATTATCGGAAACTTAAGCGATTTCTTTAATGGTTTTTAAAAAAATTCCATAGTAAATAATATGGAAACATTTCTGTCTATTTCTCATATGTTTATTGAACAGGCGGATATAAAAGTGGCGTAGGTCGAAAGGGGGGTGTGAGGAATGATAAAGATTTCCGAGCTAAGGGCACGTGACGTGGTGAATATCCTTGATGGTAAAAAGCTAGGGAATATCATCGATATCGATCTGGATTTGGAGAATGGCAAGGTGCTGGCTCTGGTCCTGCCGGGACGCTTGAAGGGCTTCAGCATCTTCTCCAAGAGGGAAGAGGTGACAGTACCCTGGAATAAAATCATTAGGATAGGCAGGGATGTTATCCTGGTAGAAGTGCCGGTAGTCAAAGAGATGGATGAATATCGGAGGAATTATATTTTAGATGGTGAACATTTCTAGCTAATAGGCGGTCAAATTGTTGGAAATCCCAGTATTTTAGTTCATAATAGAGGCAGGCAATATGAATGAGCACAGGAGTGATAGCAGTGCGCTGCCCATACTGTCAGGATTTTGAGAGCCGCGTAGTCGATAGCAGGTCCAGCGAAGATGGGACAACCATTCGGCGCAGGCGTGAATGCAATGCATGCAAGAGGCGATTTACAACCTATGAGCGGGTTGAAGAGCGTCCATTGCTGGTCATCAAGAAGAACGGTAATAGTGAACAATTCAACCGGGACAAGATATTCAGCGGAATTATGAGAGCCTGTGAAAAGAGGCCAGTCAAAATCGAGGATATCGAGGATGTGGTGGCCCAAATCGAGCGCGAGCTTCGCGATAATTTTGATCGCGAGGTAAGCAGCGTGATAGTAGGCGAAAAGGTTATGGACAAGCTGCAGGCTCTTGACGAAGTGGCTTATGTCAGATTTGCTTCCGTTTACCGGCAATTCGGCGATTTAAACAGCTTCATCAAAACTATCGAGCAATTGAAAAATCGTTGAAAATAGTGAGAAGCATTAAAATGCTGATTTTGATGATATAATGCTTGTTGGATCAGGGTAGGTTTAAGCATTGCTTTAGCCTGCTTATATGTGATTGAGGTGATCTGGTGCCGATTCCTAAAATACTGGTTGTAGATGATGAGACCTACATAGTAGAACTGGTCAAGTTCAACCTTGAAAAAGAGGGCTATCAAGTGCTGGTAGCATATGATGGAGTAAGTGCTCTGCAAACAGTAAAAGCCGAACCGCCCAATCTGATTTTGTTGGATATAATGCTGCCGGGAATGGACGGTCTTGAAGTATGCCGAAACCTAAAACAAGATGCCGAGACCAATGCCATTCCCATAATTATGCTTACCGCCAAGGGAGAAGAGTTCGATACAGTACTGGGTCTGGAAATGGGTGCGGACGATTATATCAAGAAGCCATTCAGCCCCCGTGAGATGGTAGCCCGGGTCAAAGCCCGGCTTAGGGCCCTGAAGATTCTAGAGGCCGAAAAGGCAGTGGGTAAGAAGATCTTCGTTGTTAAGGACCTTATTGTGATACCGGATAAATATGAAGCATTCCTCGGCGAGGAAAAACTAGAGCTGACCCCCAAAGAATTTGAATTATTGAGTCTAATGGCATCACATCAGGGGAAAGTATTCACACGCGAGGCGCTGTTGGAAAAAATATGGGGATACGAATTTTCAGGCGATACCCGTACTGTTGACGTCCACATAAGACATTTAAGGCAGAAGCTTAAGGATGATTCGACCTATCCCAACTATATAGAGACAGTAAGAGGCGTAGGCTACCGCTTTGTTGAGGGAAGAGCTAACTAAGAGGTGAGGAATATGCTGACCGTAAACCAGGAATACCGCCAGATGCAGGCTATTATGTCTAGTATGATCGATGGGGTCATTATCTGCGATTTGGAAGGCAGAGTTGCTCTCAGCAATCAAGCTGCCGAGAACCTGTTTCTGATCCGCGACGGCGGGCTGGTGGGCAAAAAGATCACCGAGCTGACGGCTGATGAAGAAATCGGTATGATGATACAGGAAGTGCTGCAGAAGGGTAACGAGGTCTTTACTGAAACGGCAGTCCACCCATCTACCCAGGTCTACCGGGTCCATGTGGCGGCTATAAAAAACGAGAACAAGGATATCGAAGGCGCTGTGGCTGTTTTTCACGATGTGACCGATGCTCGTAATTTCGCTCAGATGCGTTCTGATTTTGTTGGCAACGTATCTCACGAGTTG
The DNA here is from genome assembly GCA_050258735.1 of Deltaproteobacteria bacterium. GTDB lineage: Bacteria > Bacillota > Syntrophomonadia > Syntrophomonadales > Syntrophomonadaceae > Syntrophomonas_A. The sequence goes on from JBLMZJ010000094.1 coordinate 5,248, forward strand.
AGAACTCCGCTTACATCAATAAAGGGTTTTGTTGAGACCCTGCTCGATGGGGCCATGGAAAACAGCGCAATATGCCGGAGGTTCTTGAGCATAATAGACTCAGAGACCGACCGGCTGAGCCGATTGATCGAGGATCTGCTGACGCTCTCATCTATCGAGTCAAAGGAGAGGATCGTTCATCCCAAGCCGGTCTGCATCATCCGCTCCATGCGCGGGGTCATGAATATGCTGGGCCCCCAGATCAGCGAAAAGAAGCTGCATGTAGAGTTCGTCTATCCCGATGGCCTGTCGCTGGTACTGGCCGATGATGATTTGTTGGGTCAGGTTCTGATAAATCTTTTAGATAATGCTATCAAGTACACCCCGCCGGGAGGTTCCATTTTTGTGCGGTGCCGTATGCGCGATAGCCGTGTAGTTACGACCATAAGCGACACCGGTGTAGGCATACCCCCGGACAGCCTGCCCAGAGTTTTTGAGCGCTTTTATCGCGTAGATAAGGCCAGATCCCGCAACCAGGGCGGAACCGGATTGGGTCTTTCTATCGTCAAACATATTGTAGAATCCCACGGCGGCGAGGTCTTTGTCGAAAGCGAGGTTGGAAAAGGCTCAACCTTTGGGGTTTCGTTCCTGGCGGTTTAGCGGAGGGTTGAATTAGCCACAGATGGACACAGATTTTGCACAGATTGACACAGATTATTATTAGTAAATGATATCAAGTACGAGGATTCTATATGAGTCTTAAGGATAATCTAGAAGTTGTTAAAAAAAGAATAGAAAAATCGGCGTTACGGGTCAACCGGGATCCGGCGGAGATTACGCTGGTTGCTGTAAGTAAGACGGTTGAGATAGATGTCATTAAAGAGACTTATGCATTGGGCCAGGTGGACTTCGGTGAGAACCGGGTGCAGGCTTTGAAGCCAAAAAGTGAAGCCTTACCCCAGGCCAGGTGGCATCTTATCGGCCAATTGCAAACAAACAAGGTGCGAGACGTGGTGGGACGTGCCTGCCTTATACATTCTCTGGATCGCTGGAACCTGGCAGAGGAGATAGATCGTCAAGCTCGGACGAAAAAGATCATAATGCCGGTGTTGGTGCAGGTCAACATCGCGGGAGAGGAACAAAAGGCAGGATTTATGCCGGCCGATGTCGAATCATTTATGGAGGATATTGGCCAATTGGGCAATCTTCAGGTGCAGGGTTTTATGACCATGGCACCCTTACTGGGGGATCCGGAAGAGGCCCGCCCGGTGTTTCGAGAGATGCATGACTTATATAAGAGGCTGGGCAAGAACAATTACCCTAATGTCGATCTTAGATACCTGTCCATGGGCATGTCCCAGGATTATGAGGTGGCTATCGAAGAGGGAGCAAATATAATACGCGTAGGAACGTCTATTTTCCAAGGCCAATGATTAGACTGATGATAAGAATACAGACCCGAACAGGTTTGTTTCATATAGATCTATAAGCAGGATAGGAGGGTTCGTAATGGGCTGGTTCGCCAAAGTATGGCGCTGGATGGGCATGGAGGCCGAGGATGAGGCCAGGGAGGAACTCCTTTCATTACCGTCCGGGCAGATGGAGGATGCAGGCAGGAAGATAAATTCAAATATCGTAAGTTTGCACAGCAATAAAGCGGTCAAAGTAGTGGTATGTGAACCTACCAGTTTCGAAGAAGCACAGGCTCTGGCCGATCATTTGAAAGCAAGGAAACAGGTTATTATAAACTTCGAGAATACTGAACCGGAAGTGGTCCGCAGGATCATTGATTTCATAAGCGGAACCACCTATGCTCTGGAGGGCAGTTACCACCAGTTAGGGAAGAGCATCTGTGTATTCGCACCGAGCAATGTAGAGGTAGCCCGGGATCATCGCAGTCTTATGCGCAGATCACATTTCGGTCATCAAGCCGGGGGTGAATAGGGATTGTCGCTGAATATAGGAGTGATCGGCTGCGGGAAGATGGCTCACGCCATTCTTACAGGCCTTATTACCCATCGGGAAAAATATAATAAATTTATGGTCTATGATGTCGACCCCGGCAGATGCCAGTTGTTTGAGCAGGATTTCTCTGCTGAAGTGACCAGTGCTAAAGCAGTAATTGCCAAAAGCGATCTGATCATCCTGGCGGTAAAGCCAGCTCAAATCGAGGTTGTGCTGACAGAGGTAGCCGGTATTATAACGGCAGATAAGATTATAGTATCCATTGCTGCCGGAATAAAAACCACGTCAATCGAGAAATGGATAACGGTGCATTGTCCTGTTATAAGGGTGATGCCTAATACCCCTGCGCTAGTCGGCAAAGGAATGACCGCCATATGTGCGGGAAAAAGAACTCAGGCCGAACAGGTGAGTATGGTCTTTGAACTCTTTGAAACCATTGGCAGTGTAGTAGTCATTAATGAGAAACATATGGATGCAGTTACTGCCATATCAGGTTGTGGCCCGGCATATTTCTATCTTATTGCCGAAGTGATGGTCAATGCTGGTGTCAATGTAGGACTAGACGCAAATCTGGCTCGTCAACTGGTTTTAGAGACCATGCAGGGGAGCGTATCAACTATGATGTCTGCCGATCGTCATCCTGCTCAGCTCCGGGACGACGTGTGTTCACCAGGTGGTTCCACAATAACTGCCGTCAGGAAGCTAGAGGAAAACGGTATAAGAAAGGCTTTCTTTGATGCTGTTGAGGCTGCCTGGCGTCGGTCAATAGAATTGGGCATGGATAAATAACTGAGGAGGCTGAATACTATTTCTGTTCGTTATGTCTTATATATGGCCCTGGAAGTATTGAAATGGTTAGTAGTTGCAAGATGTCTGTTGTCATTTATTAGACACGATCCTTATCAGCCGATTATTAAATTCATCTATGATATTACTGAACCAGTAATGGCACCGTTTCGGAGGCTGATACCAGCAGCGGGCCCTATAGACGTTTCGCCGATAGTTCTCTTTTTTGCCATACAGATATTACAGAGTTTTTTCCTACAATTTATAAGGTTTTGATTATTGCAATAAGCAGGAGATTAGACATGGTGAATAACGGAATAGAACTGCTGGCCCCTGCAGGTAAATGGGATGTAATGGAGGCAGTGGCCGGAGCAGGAGCAGATGCGGTTTATCTGGGCGGAAAGCGCTTCAACATGAGGATGCTGAAGCCCGATTTTAATTTTTCCGACCAGGAATTGAAGGATGCTGCTGATTTACTTCATCAAGACGGCAAGAAGATTTATGTTACTATTAATAACTTGTACTATGAGCCAGAGATAAATCAACTCGAAGATTATATGAATTTTTTGCAGGAGATCAAGGTTGATGCGCTGATCATCCAGGATGTCGCTTTGATAAAGCTTCACCGGGAACTAGGTTTAAAGATCCCTCTGCATGCCAGTGTTCAGATGGGGATAGGCAGTTCTGAAGCGATAAAACTATTGCATAGTTGGGGAGTCGAGCGGGCTATTCTTTCCAAGAACCTTTCACTGGAGGAGATAAGGAGCATTTACCTGGCTACAGGTATGGACCTTGAGTATTTCGCGCATGGTGATTTATGCGTGTCCCATACCGGGCAGTGCTATATGAGCAGTTTTGCCGCGGATCAAGGCGGCAACCGTGGTTTATGCGTAAAACCATGCCGCTGGCCATATAAACTTGAGGGTACCGGATATTATGAAGAACCGCAATACTACCTTGCTCATAATGATCTGTGCCTATTTCATTTTGTGAAGCTCCTGAGGGAAGCTGGAGTAGTCTCCTTTAAGCTGGAGGGTCGCATGAGGGGCGCTGAATATCTGGCTCACCTGGTGTCCTGTTACCGCACAGCGTTGGACGGTTTGGAGGAAAAAACCAGTAAAAATGAGATGGATGAGGCATACAAGAGATTGTATGATCTCCGTATAAGGGAATTTACCGCGGGAAATATACTATCCCGGGCCGGACTGGATGCTGTCGATCCCACCGGAATGCGGGAACCGGTATTTATCAGCACTCCCTTTGCTTTGAACACCCTGAAGCCTGATGATTATATAGGTGATCAGGTTCAACCTGTCGATCAGACAGCGGATCTCAGTGTAAAGATCGGAAGCCTGGAGATTATTCCTGGATTGCTGGCCGCCGGGGTAGGGACGATTATCCTCGGACTGGATGATATGCGCCAGGATGCGGTGGTATGGACCAATGACCGGATAAAAGACGCGATAGCAATGGTTGGGGAAGCGAAGACCCGAATAGTGGTGGAAACTCCCCGAATAGTAACTGAGCAGGATATGCCAGGTATCCGGAAACGGCTGGAAGGCCTTAAGGACATGCCTCTGGCAGCGGTCATGGTAAATGATTACGGTTCTCTCAGGGTAGCCCGGGAATTGGGATTAGTAGTTCAGGGCGGTTACGGCTTGAATATAACGAATTCTCTGGCTATGGCCTTTGAGCGGGATAACGGTCTTAAAATGATCACTATGTCCCTGGAGCTCAATCAGGAAAGACTCGGACAGGCATTGGATAGTCCCAAAGCAGATCTGGAAATCATGGTACAGGGATCACTATGCGGAATGATAACAGATCAATGCATTCCACGTTTCAGCCATGGAGAAGAACCCGGCTTCTGCGCCAGCTATTGCATGTTTGATGAGTATAAACTGGTAGACCAATTCGAGCAGAAGTATCGCATCAGAAGCGATGAGAATTGCCGGAACTATATCTACTATCCCTATGATCTATGCATGATCAACCGTTTGCCAGGGTTGCTTGAATATGGAGTACAGCATTTTCGCATCGAAGGACAGTTTTACAGTGATGAACTATTACTTGAAGTGGTGCGGATCTACCAGGCGGCTATCGATTCGATCATAAACGGGAACGATGGTCTGAAGGAATATTATGAAGATCTGCTAAGTCTCTTTCCCGGAGGATTATGTTGTAATAATGCCGCCGACATTCGGTAGAAGTATACAGTACCGGTGATCGGGGAACTAAATACACAATATATGGGGAGGCTATTTCATGATTACTGCAGGAGAGATCAGAAATCAGCAATTCGAAAAGTCATTGCGGGGCTATGATACAGGACAGGTAAATAACTACCTGCTTCAAGTGGCCAATGATTATGAAAAGTTATATAGTGACGTTGCCACCCTGCGAGAAACGGTACAGAGGCTAGAGTATGAACTTCAAAAATATCGCAGGATCGAAGAGACTATGAACAACAGCCTGATCCTGGCCCAACAGACCGCCGATGAACTGAAAACCAACGCCCGCCATGAATCAACTCTTATCCTGCAGCAATCCAAGGGCAAGATCGCCGAGGTTTTTATGGTCTATCAGGAACTTATCAAGCGTATGGGGGTCTACAGCTCAGAGATGAAGGCCCAGATCGCTGCTCAGATGGAAATGATGGAAAAAAACCAGAAGAGGATAGATGAATTGAGTGACTTCTTCTTCGGCCGCGACCTGAAGGAGATTTTGGAGAGACTTGAATCGATAAGCCTCAAGGAAGAATAGGATGCTGAATATCAAGGAAAACGCTGAAGAAATAACCGTGGAAATAAAGGTACAACCGCGGGCCTCCCGTAATCAGATAGTGGGTGAGCAGGGTGGTGTACTTAAGATCAAACTCACAGCTCCTCCGGTGGAAGGGGAAGCCAATCAAGCCCTGGTGGATTATCTGGCCTCGGTCCTGGATACCCCCCGCCGTAATATAATACTTTTAAAAGGAGAAACTTCACGCAACAAGATTATAGCAATCAAAGGGATGACGCAGGAAGCATTTCTGCAGAGGATAGGGCAATAACTGGAAGCAGGTGATGATGGTATCTGCTTCTTTTTATTTTCTGCAATTATCCCAGCTGCTGGACTGCTGGTTCCTGGTCTTTACGGGTTATTACGGAAATCAGCATGGAGAGCAGGATGATAGCTGCGCCGACATAAGCCCGGACAGTTAGTGTTTCTCCTATCCAGAGATAAGCGGCCACAGCCGCAAAAACAGGCTCAGTGGTCAGGACAACAGCAAAGCGGGTAGGGGTGCTGTACTTTTGCAGCGCGTTCATCAGCAAAAACGCCAGGGAAGTGGCGAAAAGTGAAGTTATGAGGACTGCGCTGGCGACGGTCATGGTCAGCCGCCCTGGCCAAGACTCAGCACCGCTGCCGATGATAAGTGAAAGGATAGCCACGAATAATATCTGTACTGAAGTTATAGCAACCGCATTGTGCTGGTGGGAGTAACGGTCAACAAAAATCATGTGCAGGGCAAAACCAACGGCACCGATAAGCACCAGAACATCGCCATGGGAAAGGGAAAGATCGTTGTTCGGAAAAGACATAAGAAACAGGCCCAAAAGTGCACCGAGTACGGTAAGGACAGTCCTCAGCTCGGGCCTTTTTCGATTGATCAGGGCATATAGGATAGGTACCATCACTACACTCGTTCCCGTAATAAAAGCAGCATTGGATGAGGTAGTGTACTTGAGGCCAACGGTCTGACCTGAATAGCCGATAAAAAGAAAGAAACCCATAAGGCAGCCATACCATAGCGTCGCAGGACTAATGGTTCTTATATTGTTCCAGGCCAGGGTAATCAGGAGGATAAAAGCAAGAGTAAAACGCAGGGTCAGAAACATAAAGGGCCCGATATCGCTGAGAGCGTCCTTGGTGACAACAAAGACAGCCCCCCAGATAAAGGACACAACTATCATACTTAATTCTGCTGACGATCGCCTGTTAAAGCCGCCCACATTATGACCCCGCTATCTTTGCCTGTTAAGATAGCTTATATTAAAAACATGGATATTATTTATGATGATCACAAAAAGAATAAAGCTACCAGGATTCTGGACCAGTTGTCCATGCTCTATCCCGAAGCAGGGACCCGATTGGTATTTAGCAGCATTTTCGAATTGTTGGTAGCTGTGGTACTTTCAGCACAGAGTACTGATGAGCAGGTAAACCGCGTAACTGCCAATTTGTTCAAGGTAGCTGATACACCTTCTAAAATGGCAAGCCTAGAACTGGCCGAATTGGAGGACCTGATAAGAGGAGTTGGTATATATAGGAACAAAGCCCGTCACCTGAAAGATATGGTCATGATGCTGGTAGAACGATATGCGGGTCGGGTTCCGGATAGTTTTGAGGAATTGATGAAACTGCCCGGTGTCGGCCGCAAGAGCGCCAATGTCGTTATGGCCGTAGGCTTCAATAGCCCCGGTCTGGGTGTGGATACCCATGTCCAGCGGGTGGCTTACCGGACTGGATTGGTCAGCGGCAAGCGCAACGAAACCAGTGAATTGGAGCTGAAAAAGCAGATCCCCCCGGAAAGGTGGGGGGAAGCGCATCATTTATTGATCTATCATGGACGTAATACCTGTAAATCACGCAAACCCGACTGTAGAAATTGCGTTTTGGAAGATGACTGTTCTAAACGTATGGACTGAATACATTGATGCATTATAATTTTAAGATATCAATCATTAAAGCAAGAAGGTCAGGGTGTTAATTTACCCTAACCTTCCTTACTTTTTGCCGGTATGAGTTTATATCGTAAAGGTTTTGAGATTGGTCTGGATACCTTCGACCTCACCATGAAGGCTGCTTATCTGTCCGGCGATACCTTTGAGAGCGACCTCCTGCTGCTCGGATAACGCGCTGACCTGACCGGATGCAATTGCTGTCTCCTGGGCAATGGCGGCAACGGTCTTGACCTGTTGCACCAATTGCTCGGTAGAGGCGGACATCTCTTCGGTAGCAGCCGAAATTTCCTGGATCTCATCATTTATTTTGGATACGGAATTGACTATGATACCGAATATGGTACCCGTGGCGCTGATGGCCTCAGCTTGTTCCTGATAGGCATTCTTGGTGCTGTCCATATCATTGACCAGTTGAGTAGTATTGACCTGCATCTGTTTGATGAGGGCTGCAATCTCCTGGGCAGAAAGGGCTGATTGTTCGGCCAGCTTTCTGACCTCTTCCGCAACTACCGCGAATCCCCGGCCGTGTTCCCCGGCACGGGCCGCCTCGATAGCTGCATTCAAAGCAAGAAGATTGGTCTGGTCAGCTATACTGCTGATAACCTCTACTATTTGTTCGATCTTCGATGAATTATGGTTGAGCAGTTCAACGGCATTGCCAACTGCTTCTATGGCCGTGTAGCTGGCCTCCATTTTATGATTCTGAGTGTCTACCACATCGACACCGTCCTTGATGGCGTTCTGGGTAGTTACCGAGAGTTCCACACTCTTCTGGGTATTCAGGGCTACATTATTGATGGCGGCAGCCAGGTCGATTATCATATCGGTTATGCTGTTGGAAGATTGGGCTTGTGACTCGGCACCGGAAGCTATCTGCATCATGGCGGCAGCTATCTCCTGGGCGGCATCGCTGCTCTGTTGCGTGACAGCCACCAGGTTTTCGGATGATTCTACGATTTGATTGGATACATGGTTGGTTTGACCGATAAGCTCGCGCAGGCGGGTGGCCATCTGGTTCAGGTTATTAGCGATCATCTTCATGAATCCTTCATCGATCCCGGTCAGTTGTTTGGTAAGATCACCTTCTGATACATCATTGGCGAAATCTGCGATCGTTACGGCGGGGTCAACGAATTCATGGACATTTTTTAGAGATGAAAAGAGGCCGATAAAGCATCCGCCCACCCCGGCAAGGATGGAGCAAAAAGCGATCGGGTTGAAAGTGCCTATATGCGGCAAACCCAGGCCGATCAGGAGACCCAGTATAGCTGCTCCGATTCCGGAACGAGTAATAACTTTGATAGTCATGCTCCTTTTTTTATCTGTATTATTGCTTGCCACCTACATATCCCCCCAAATATAATATCTTTCTATAAAACTATATTATAATGTAACTTCGCCAGAACCTTACATATTCCTTCTAATCGTAGAATAATTTATTCTCCTTGCTGCATAAAGTATATGTTAATATAATTCTGGGTAGAATCGATTAATCATTATTTCCGATTTTATTGATATTTTGCCTGATCTTGATCGGGATAAACTAAACAAAAAGGTGGTTAAAGTAATGGCCAAGAGCAAGTATGACTCGACTCTCAATCTGCCGAAAACTGATTTCCCCATGCGGGCGAATCTTCCGACCAGGGAACCTGAGATCCTGGCTTTTTGGGATAAGATCAATATATATAAGGAGATTCAGAATCAGAATACCGGCAATGAAAAGTTCATATTGCACGATGGCCCTCCTTATGCAAATGGGGATATCCACCTGGGTCATACCTTAAATAAAGTGCTGAAGGATATTATCGTTAAACAGCGTTCGATGATGGGATATGATTCGCCGTATGTGCCGGGCTGGGATACCCATGGGCTGCCTATTGAGCAGCAGGCTATCAAAGCGCTGGGTATTGACCGCCATCGTACGGATGTGGTGGAGTTCCGGCGGCATTGCAAGGAATATGCCCTGCGCTACATGAATATTCAGAGAGAACAGTTCAAACGGCTGGGAGTAAGAGGCGATTGGGAGCATCCATATTTGACCCTTAATCCGCAGTTTGAATCAGTGCAAATCAAGGTTTTCGGAGATATGGCAAACAAGGGCTATATCTACAAGGGTCTGAAACCGGTTTACTGGTGCGGTGATTGTGAAACCGCCCTGGCCGAGGCCGAAGTAGAATATGATAACAAGACTTCTCCATCGATCTATGTGAAATTCCCGGTCAAAGATGGTAAAGGAATAATCCCGGCTGACGCCTTTGTGGTCATCTGGACAACGACTCCATGGACCCTTCCGGCCAATACCGGCATCAGTGTACACCCTGAATTTGATTATATCGTAGTACAGGTGGGCGGTGAGAAATATGTCCTGGCCAAAGGGCTGCTGGATAATGTGGCGGCTGCTCTGGCTTGGGAAGGACATCAGATCGTAGGCGAATTCAAGGGCAAGGCCATCGAAAGGGCAGTATGTTCACATCCTTTCTTTGATCGTGATTCGTTGGTAGTGCTAGGTGAACATGTTACTCTTGAAGCCGGGACCGGCTGTGTCCATACCGCCCCTGGTCACGGTGAAGACGATTTTTACGTTGGCCGGGAATATGGCCTGGAGGTCATCTCACCGGTAGACGACAGTGGGCGCTTTACCAGTGAGGCCGGCAAGTTCAAGGGACTTTACGTTCATGACGCCAACGATGATGTTATAGCTGAATTGGAAAAACAAAATATGCTTCTCAAGGCCAGCAAGCTCGTCCACCAGTATCCTTATTGCTGGCGCTGTAAACATCCGATTATTTACCGGGCTACTGAGCAATGGTTTGCATCTATTGAAGGATTCCGTGAAAAGGCTCTGCAATCGATAGATGAAGTTCAATGGATCCCGGCCTGGGGGCGGGACCGCATCTATAATATGGTCAGGGACCGCGGCGACTGGTGTATTTCCCGCCAGCGCACCTGGGGTGTTCCCATCCCTATATTCTATTGTGAATCCTGCGGAAAGACCTTGATCAATGAACAAACGATTGAACGTATCAGTGGATTGTTTGCCGAGCACGGTTCCGACATCTGGTTCGAAAAAGATGCCGCCTTCCTGGTGCCGGAAGGAGCAGCTTGTGAATGCGGCAGCACCAGCTTCCGTAAAGAGACCGATATCATGGATGTATGGTTCGATTCAGGTTCCAGCCACCTGGCGGTCCTTGAAACCTACGATGAACTGTCATGGCCGGCTGATATGTACCTCGAGGGGAGCGACCAGCATCGCGGATGGTTCAATTCATCCCTTTCGACTTCAGTGGCGGTCAGAGGCACAGCACCTTATCGCCAGGTATTGACCCATGGCTTTGTGGTCGATGAACAGGGATATAAGATGTCCAAATCTCTGGGAAATGTAGTCGATCCTCTGCAGATGGTTCAAGAACTGGGTGCCGATATTTTGAGACTTTGGGTAGCTTCCTCCGATTATCGCAATGATGTGTCGGTATCCGGCAACATCATCCGTCAGAGCGCCGAGGCTTACCGCAAGATCCGTAATACCTGCAGGTTCCTGTTGGGTAACCTCTATGATTTCGATGCCACTCAGGATGCAGTTTCCTATGATAATCTCGGAGAACTGGACAAATGGGCTCTGCTACGCCTGGATCAACTAGTGCGGCGGGTGACCAGAGCATATGAGGAATATGAATTTCATGTAGTATTTCACTCTATTAATTACTTCTGTACGGTTGATCTCTCCAACATCTATTTTGATGTGCTGAAAGATAAATTATATTGCTCGGACCCGGCCGACCCTGAACGCAGAGCTGCCCAAACCGTTCTCAATGAGATCATCCATGCCCTGGTAGTCATGCTGGCACCGGTGTTGGCTTTTACAACTGAGGAGATTTGGAGCTTCCTTCGTAAGGAATCAGATCCCATCAGCGTACAATTGCTGCCCTGGCCGAAAGCCCGGGATGAGTATCAAGACTCTGTCATTGAGGCTAAGATGAGCAAGATCCTGAGTCTGCGCGAGGTAGCCACCAAGGCCATGGAGGAAGCAAGAGCACTTAAGATCATAGGTCATTCCCTGGGAGCCAAGATCCAGATCTACGCAGAAAGCGAATGGAGAGAATTACTCGAACAGACTTCAGATCTCGATAAGATCCTTATTGTGTCTTCTGTAGAACTGATGGATGCTGCCGGGCGCCCGGCTGAAGCGTTGAAGCTGGACGGAGTCGATGGCATTTGGGTAAACGTAAGTGCGGCGCAAGGCGGCAAATGCGAACGCTGCTGGATCATTGAACCTTCAGTGGGCAACAATCCGGACCATCCGGCCTTGTGCACCCGCTGCGGAGAGGTAGTAGCCAAACTGTAATCTCGGGCTTTGCCTTGGGATCAAGGAGGTAGACCATGGAAGAGGGAACCCGGGTGATCATTACCGTACTCGGCTATGACAGGATCGGGATCATCTACAATATATCAAAGATATTAGCTGAGACCAGTGTCAATATCCTGGATATCAGTCAAACTATCCTGCAGGGGTTTTTCACCATGGTCATGGTGGTGGATATGGCTCGGGCAACCGTTGACGTAGCAGAGCTCCGCCGTCTCCTGGCTGAGAAGGGCAGGGAGATGGGGATGGAGATAACTACTCAGCACGAAGATATCTTCAACTTCATGCATCGGATATAAGAGGTCAGGGGTTAGGATATATTGCCACAGATTCACACAGATTAACACGGATTTTTATTGATGAACTATATTTTTTTAATTCTTTTATCAACTGATGACCTTAATTAGTTTTGTTAAGAGTAACTTATTGTTATTATCTATGAAATTTCCATACTTGATTCGAGATACAGGCCATTATAAACCAACATAAAAATAATCTGTGTCCATCTGTGTTAATCTGTGGCTAAAAAAAGGTGGGTTTTTAATGCCTTTTAACCTGAGTAAAGATGAGATATTGGAAACGGTTCGTATGGTTCAGGCGGAAAATCTGGACATACGGACTATTACTATGGGCATAAACATCCAGGATTGCCGCGGCAGCAGCGGAAAAGAGACCGGGCGCAGGATATTTGACAAGATAGTCTATCAGGCCCGTGACCTGGTCCGGGTTGGGGTAATCATTGAAAAAGAATACGGCATCCCCATAATCAACAAACGCATCTCAATTACACCGGTTGCCATGGTGGCCGATGGACTTTCGGCAGAAGAAATAGTTACTGTGGCCCGTTACCTTGACCGGGCTGCAGCCGAGGTAGATGTTAATTTCCTGGGAGGGTTTTCCGCGCTGGTCCACAAGGGGTACACCCGGGGTGATCGGGCACTGATAGAGGCCATACCTGAGAGTTTGGCCGAAACCGAGCGGGTATGTTCATCTGTCAATGTTGCAACTACCAAGGCTGGCATCAATATGGACGCTGTTTACGATATGGGGTTGGTGATAAAAAAGACCGCGGAGCTCACCGCAGACCGCGATGGGCTGGGCTGTGCAAAACTGGTGGTATTCAGCAATGCCGCCGAAGATAATCCCTTTATGGCCGGGGCCTTCCACGGCCCGGGTGAACCTGAATGTACGATCAATATCGGGATCAGCGGTCCCGGCGTGGTAGCTAACGTTGTCAAATCAAATCCCGGTGTTGATCTCGGTGAGCTGGCGCATATCATAAAAAACACTGCCTTCAAGATAACCCGGACCGGAGAACTGGTAGGCCGAGCTGCTTCCAAAAGATTAGGTATTCCCTTTGGTATTATCGACCTGTCTCTGGCACCTACACCGGCTATCGGAGATAGTGTTGCAGATATTCTGGAGGCTATGGGGCTGCAGACAGTTGGTGCTCATGGCACTACCGCCGCATTAGCCATGTTGAATGATGCTGTCAAAAAAGGCGGAGCAATGGCATCGTCTTATGTAGGCGGTCTATCCGGAGCCTTTATACCAGTAAGTGAAGATGCCGGAATGATAAATGCCGTCCATCGTGGAGCCTTGACCCTGGAGAAGCTGGAAGCTATGACCTGTGTATGCTCAGTGGGTCTCGATATGATTGCCGTACCCGGCGACACCCCTGCAGAAATAATCTCGGGCATAATTGCTGATGAGGCAGCTATTGGTATGATAAACCGAAAAACAACTGCTGTTAGATTGATACCGGCTCCGGGCAAGACCGAAGGAGATTGGGTGGAATTTGGCGGCCTCCTGGGCAGAGCCCCGGTGATGCGTGTAAATCCTGAATCACCTGCTCTTTTCATCAACCGCAAGGGTCGGATTCCCGCTCCGATTCATTCGCTGAACAACTAGAAAGGTATGGAGCTTTTCTCCGTCGGGAATAATAGAATCATCTATTATTACGGATGGGGTGTTATCATGGACTACCTGGGAAAACTCAATGATAAAAAAGACGAGATCGAAAAGATAATCCGGCATAAACAAGAGCTGTTGTCACATTCTCTGATGGAAACTACCGATGAATTATCTGCTTACGATCAGCATCCGGCTGATAGTGCCAGTGAAACCTATGAGCGAGAAAAGGATCATGGGCTGCTGGAGCTGTACGAACTGGAACTGGAAAAGGTGAACGATGCTCTGGAGAGATACCAGGAAGGCAAATATGGCATCTGTGATACCTGCGGACAGCCAATAGAACCAAGAAGATTGCAGAGAATGGTCAATACTACTCTTTGTTATAAATGTGCTCTTGAGCGGCAGGACCACTTCCGGGGACCGGCTGAAGAAGACATCACCGCTGACCATGCTATGGCTGATAGGGGAGAGGCCTTTACGATTGCGGGTTACGACATCTACGACGAGTAGAGGAAAACGGGGAATAGCCACCCATGCAAGAAATATTAAATAGATTTTAACGTATTTTTAAGAATAAATTAACCAGCCTCTTAAGTGTTGCTAATAAAGAAAACATAAAATAAATGTGTGAATCCGTTCTCATCTATGTCCATCCCCCTTCGGGGACAACACCCTACGAGTGCAATGAATGCGCTCTAGCAGGGCCATTAAGGTCGCTCATGCGTCTTCACGCAATATATGACGCTGTGGTTAAATCGTTCCCTTAGTACTCATCAATGGTTGATTTAACCCCCATATTTGCGTGATTGGCAAATCCAGTATATATTTAGACTAGTGAACTCGGCATGGAGGAAAACCGATGAAGATTGGCATCTTTACCGATAGTTATAAACCGTATACCAGCGGTGTAGTCACGTCGATAAATACATTTAAAGAAGAACTGGGCCGATTAGGTCATAAAGTATATATCTTTGCGCCGAATTATCCCAATTATGAAGAAGAAGAACGCTATGTTTACCGCTACTACTCACTGCCGGCACCGACCAATCCTGATTATACACTGGCCATACCGGTATACCCGGGTATGAGGAATCTGCTCAGCCGCCTTGGACTTGATATCATTCATGTGCATTCACCGTTTACCATGGGACGGGTTGGCCTGCATTATGCCAAACGTTATGGACTTCCTCTCCTGTTTACATATCATACCCTTTATGATGAATACGTCCATTATGTGCCGGTAGCCCAGGATCTTGCTCGGGACGTGACCATCAAATACAGCAGCCACTTTTGCAATCAATGTAACCACATAATTGCGCCCTCGGCGGAGGTAGCAAACCGTCTTCGCTATTATCGGGTCAAGACCCCCGTTACCATTATTCCGACCGGGGTCCCACTGCATCGCTTTGAACAAGGGGATCGGGAATGGCTGCGCAAGCACTACAACATCCCGGAACAAAACAGGATATTATTGTTCGTGGGCCGGTTGACCAAAGAGAAGAATCTGGAATTTCTAATAGATGCTTTTGCACGCATCAAGGCAGATCAACCGAAGACGACCCTGGTGCTCACCGCGCAGGGACCTCTCGAAAGTGAACTTAAAAAGCAGGTCATCAATCTCGGCATGTCTTTGGAAAAGGATGTCATATTTACCGGAGCCCTGCCCTTTGATACCCTGGTGAATGTGTATTTTTCAGCTGATCTCTTCGTATTCTCTTCCGTCACTGAAACGCAGGGTTTGGTACTGATTGAGGCCATGGCTGCGGGGTTACCGGTCGTTGCGGTGAGAGCTAACGGAGTCAATGATATGGTAGATAACGATATCAACGGCAAGTTAACTGCCTGTGAAATCGGGGATTTTGCAGCAGCGGCAGTAGAGCTGTTAAGTGATCCTGCTCTCTACGCACGTTATAAGAAGAACGCATTGATCAAAGCAGATATACTATCGGCCGCAAACATGGCCCGTAAACTGGAAAGTGTCTACGAGATAAGTCTGGTCAGAAATCAGCGCCGGCCCAAACGTCTCCGCGAGCCTTTGCGCTGGATGAGCTGATGGAGGCTTCCTATGAAGAGGCTTAAGATAATTCTTGCGATAATAGTCGGCAAGCTGCTCATAAGATTGAGCCGTTTGCTTGGCAACCAGGGGAGCAATTTCCCAGGCAGTTTGGCATTGAAGATATACCCGGATCTTCTGAGGGAGATGGCTGCAAGGACCCGGCGGGAGATCATTGTTGTCACCGGGACCAATGGCAAGACCACTACCAGCAACATGATTGCCTCTATCCTTCGGGAACAGGGCTATAGCGTGATACATAACCGCGCCGGAGCCAATATGCTACCAGGAATCACCACGGCTTTCATCGGACAGAACAACATCCTGGGGTTAAAGGAATTTGATTATGCACTCCTGGAAACCGACGAAGCTACCATACCAGCCCTGCTTAGAGAAGTAAAACCGGGGATCATGCTCATCACTAATTTTTTTCGGGACCAACTTGACCGATATGGAGAACTGGACCGTATCATCAAGGTCATCAATGATGCTCTGAAAGATCAGATCATAAAACTTATCCTTAATGGAGATGACCCGCTGGCCGTTTGCTTCAAATCGGCTGGTGCCATATCCACTTCTTATTTCGGGTTTGAGCCGACCAGCTACGACGTAATTGACGCCAACGAAAGTAGAGAAGGACGGTACTGTGTCTGTTGCGGGAAGGAACTTGATTATCATCGTTACCATTATGCTCAATTAGGTGAGTACTCCTGTCCGCAATGCGGCAACCGCAACCCCGAAGTTCACTTCAAAGGAATCGATCTTGAACTCACAGACAAGATTACCATGCGAGTAAATGAATTATTTCTGGAGAGCCCCTATAAGGGCTTCTATAATGCCTATAACATCTTAGCGGCAGTTGCGGTGGCCAAGAGTCTGGGCATGTCTGATGAGGCTGTCAGAAAGGCTATCCATGATTACCGGCCGCGAGCGGGCAGGATGGAAGAATTCAATATTGAAGGCAAACGGGTAGTATTGATCCTGGTAAAAAATCCTACCGGTCTAAATCAGAGCCTCTCTGCTGTTAAGGAAGACACTAACCAGAAGAGTGTATTTTTTGCCCTGAATGATAATGCTGCTGACGGTCGCGATATCTCGTGGATATGGGATGCCGACCTGGAGATACTCTATGGGGATGACAATAATATCAGAAGGGTGGTCTGTTCCGGCATAAGAAGCGGGGATATTGCAGTCAGATTCAAGTATGCCGGTATCGATCCTTCTATAATCGAGATAGAAAGTGATTTGGAAACAGGAATCTGTACCGGGCTGGATTGCTCAGTTCCGGTCACCTATATTTTATCCACTTATACCGCACTTTTTGATTGTCGAAAGATATTGTTGAAGCTGCAGAAACAATCGGGACTCGTGCCGTTCAAACAGGCCGTCCGAGGTTAAGACTGAAGCACTGGAGAGGAAAAGAATGGCTCAATTCAGCATCGCCCATCTCTATCCGGATCTAATGAATCTGTATGGTGACCGCGGCAATCTTATATGCATGCAGAAGAGAATGCAATGGTATGGCCATAATTGTAGTATAGAAAACCTCGGACTGCGCGATGATCTGGACCTGGATCGTTATGATATGGTTTTTATGGGTGGAGGTTCAGATCGGGAACAAGGTCTGGTTTACGAAGACCTGCTTCGTAAGGGCGGCCGCCTGAAGGAGCAGATAGAAGCTGGACTGCCAGTGCTTTGTATTTGCGGGGCCTATCAATTATTAGGCCTCTCTTACATTGCCGCTGATGGACAGGCCATGGATGGTCTAAAATTTTTTGAATTCCGCACGGTGGCAGGTTCTCCCCGGCTCATCGGTAATGTTCTGATTGAAGCCAATATCGATGGAAAGGCGGTCAGCGTAGTCGGGTTTGAGAACCACGGAGGGCGTACCATCTTTGACGATCCCGACCTGCAGTCCTTTGGCCGGGTCATAAATGGGTTCGGCAATAACGGAAAGGATGGCGGCGAGGGCCTTATCTACAAGAACCTTATCGGCACTTACCTTCATGGTCCTCTTTTGCCGAAAAATCCTGCAGTAGCCGACTTCTTCATATCGGCTATGGCCCAACGCAAGGGAATCGAATTAGCTTACGATCTTGACGACTTCATTGAACAGTTTGCTCATGATCAGGTAAAAGGCAGATTGTTAGGATCGACCCGGCCGGGAAGACGGCCTGTTACAGTATAGCCGCCTGAAATAACGGGTAAAATACCAGTGATATCCAAGGGAATAGAGGTATTTTGCCATGACTTTTGCTCCACGCATATCAAATGATTCATCGTCGCTCAATCAGGTAAAGGAGCGGCTATATAGCTTACTTATTACAGGGAATCGAGAAATCGACCAGATCATGACCTATTTGCTGCAGGGCGACGGTAAGATGCTCAGACCCCGCTTGGTCTATGCTGCAGCAGCCTTACATGAAAGCAATGAACAAGTAGTATTGGATATAGCTGCCGCCCTGGAGATGATCCACATGGCTTCGCTGGTCCATGATGATGTGATAGATCAAGCTGACACCCGGCGCAGCCGCGCCAGTCTCAATCATAGATATGGTAATCAGGTCAGTGTATTGGCTGGTGATTATCTTTTTGCCACTGCCTTTCATTTGATAAACCAGCATGATCTGTCTGAGGTTATGGCTGACGTAACCGCAACAATCAGGACCATGTGTTCAGGTGAGATCGCGCAGATGGCATCCCTATATGATCTTGATGTCAGTGAAGCTGATTACTATCAAAGGATATTCGCCAAAACCGCCTGCCTTTTTGCCTGCAGCTGCCGATCAGCTGCCAGAGCAGCCGGTGTACCCGCGCAAACCTTCCAACTGCTTAACCAGTATGGTCTGTGTCTCGGATTTGCTTACCAGATAATCGATGACGTTTTGGATTTTGTGGCTGACCCTAAAATGCTGGGCAAACCGGCCGCAAGCGATCTGGTCAGCGGAAACCTTACGCTTCCCGTAATAATTGCAATGCAAAATAAAGCTGAAGGTAAGAGACTGCGGAGTTTGTTGCAGAACGGCGCCGACATTCCGGAAAACATGGGAGAGATAATGGACATCCTAGTTCAAACCCGGGCATTACGTGAATCTATCGCCACTTCGCGGTTTTTTGTTCAGTCAGCTATGGCCGCATTAGAAGACATCACACCGGGGAAAGGACGGGACGCTTTGCTGGAATTGAGTCATTTTTTGCTGGATGGCTATTATTCCAACCTGGTATATCTGGATCAGGACCGGAGGGATGGAATTGGAACTGCCAATTAGAATCGATCCCATGCGGGTTGGCCGGTCAAACAAGATGACCTCAAGGGGAATACTCGGCGATTACATCTTCAGGATTCTGCCCCGGGTAAAGAAACTGCTTTATGGCTGGGAAATGGAAGCCCGGCGCATCCCGGATCCGGTACTTAAGACTCAGGCATTGGATTCTCTTACCTTGAAAGCCTTCCATTGCCAGGGTGGAGCGGTGTTTGCTGTTCCCTGGAGCCGCACCCGAAAAGAACTGCTGGAGTTCATTGTTGCCTATCAGACCCTCTGCGACTACCTTGATAATCTATGCGACCGGGTTGGCAGTACTGACGGGCAGGCCTTCCGGCAGTTACACAGATCCTTGTTTGATGCCCTTCATCCGCAAATGCATCTCAATGATTATTATAAATACTACCCCTTAAATAATGACGACGGATATATCAACAAGTTGGTAAAGACCTGTCAGGATAGGCTGGGAGCTATGCCGGGTTATGCATTGATTCAGAAACAGACCATGCTTCTAGCCGAACTCTATTCCGAACTACAGGTCAGGAAGCACCTGGGGCTGGAGGTAAGACATGAAGAGCTCTCTGGCTGGGCCCGGGTAAAGAGCGATGAATTCGAAGACCTCTTGTGGCCTGAATATGCCGCAGCCTGCGGATCGACCCTGGCTATCTTCGCTCTTTTGAGGTCTGCGGGGGAACCAGATAGTATGTCAGGCGACGAAATGATGCGGATTCGCGAGGCATATTTTCCCTGGATCTGTGGTCTGCATATATTGTTAGACTATTTCATAGACCGGGCCGAAGACCGGCTGGGTGGAGATCTCAATTTTACTTTTTATTATGATAGTGACCAATTCATGCAGAATCGCCTTGAGGTATTTACCAGACAGTCTTTACTATGTGCCGACAAACTTCCACAGGCAGTATTCCATCGTATGGTAGTTAAAGGTTTGCTGGCCATGTATCTGTCTGATAAAAAGGTAGCAGAACAGGGCTTCTGCAATACAGCTGGATTCCTCTTAGATGCCGCTGGACCGGGAGCCTGGAGGACCTACCATGTATGCCGCAAGGTCAGAAGGTTTTTATAATAGAAAAATCAAAAGCTCATAGTAGAACTCAGAGACCGGTGTAACAACCGGTATTTTTATTTGGAACTATGTAAAAAAAACAAAGAAAAAGTAAAAAATTCTTTTGCAAATTATTCGAAATAGTGTTTCATTTAAATAGGAAATATATTGCTTGTGGTGAAAGGGTGTAATTATGCAAGGATATGCCGGAAAGATTTTGGAGGTCAACCTGTCAACATCAGCTCAAACTGTCTATATACTGGACGAGGATCTGGCTCGGGAATGTATCGGCGGAATCGGCTTTAATGCACGTATCATCTACGATAACGTTCCTCCGGGCATCGACGCTTTGGCTCCGGAAAATGTGCTGGTATTTGGGGTAGGCGCTCTGGTTGGCAGTCCGTTTCCTACCGCTTCCCGCACAGAGGCATCAGCAAAATCTCCTCAGACCGGAGGCTTCGGCACTTCGAATTCAGGTGGTTTTTTTGGGATCAGATTAAAAAATGCCGGATATGATGCCCTGGTGCTAAAGGGCAAGGCTCCGCATCCGGTATATATCCTTATAGAAAATAACGAGGTTGAGATCCTGGATGCGGATGGCATCTGGGGCAAGGATGCATGGGAAGCCATGGACTTGCTGAGGATAAAGCATTATGGAGCTGAAGCAGCCCTAATAGGACCGGCTGGTGAGAACATGGTCCGCTTTGCCAGCATAGAAAACGGATACTACGATGGCTGGGGACGCACCGGGCTTGGAGCAGTAATGGGTTCAAAGAATCTTAAGGCTGTCGTGGTAAATGGCAGTCTGGGTCTGGCACCTGAAAATCCGCGGGCTATGCTGAAGACTACCCGCAAGGCACAGGAGCTTATTAAATCTTCCAGTTCTTATGTGCCCTTTTCTACCTATGGTACTATGAACGCCACCATACCTTACGGCAATTATGATGCTGTCTCAACGCATAATTTCTCCCGTGAACCTCTGCCTGACTGGAAAAAGATTGCCGGAAAGCAGATCGTTGATGTTTATGGTACCCGTCATATCGCATGTCAGTCATGTATTATAGCCTGCGGGCATCTGGCGGAAATAACCGAAGGCAAATATTCCGGTACCCTGGTCAAGGCCCTGGAAATCACTCCGACCACCTCATTTTCTGGGAATGCCGGACTGGGTACCGAGGCTGCTATCAAAGCGGCTGAGATCTGTCAGCGGATGGGGATGGATATGGTCAGTACCGGCAGCATGATAGCCTTTGCTACAGAACTCTATCAAATGGGGATAATAACCAAGGACGATATCGGTTATGAACTGGAATTCGGTAATGAGGACAGTACATTTGCCCTTATGGATGACATTGCAGGAAGACGTGGTTTTGGTGCTGTACTGGCCGAGGGAGTCAAGCGGGCAGCCGAAATCATATCAGGTTCCGAACCATATGCCATGCATATCAAGGGTCTGGAGATACCAATGATCGATCCCCGCGGGCGCTGGTCCACGTGGACTCTGGGGATGCTCACTAATATCCGTGGCGGCGACCATCTGCGCTGTCGCAACCCTGTGGAAAACCTGCGCTATAACGAAACTGACGAAGCCTTGAGTCAGGAGCGTTTTGGCCTAAAGCTGTCAGCCTTTGAAAAATTGGATATGCCTGAGGATCTGAAGGCTATGGCTATTGACCTCGATAATGACACGGTTGACATCGCACGCATGGCGGTATGGGCCGAGAACCTGATCAACCTGTTTAATGCGGCAGGGGTTTGTATAAGACCTCCTGTATTAGAAGCTATCGGTCCGACCATTCTGGCGGATGCCGTCAACGCTTTTACCGGGATCGATATTATTCCCCAGGGGTTGATCTGGTCAGCAGAAAGGACCTGGAATCTGATAAGAATATTCAACCTGCGTGAAGGGGAAACGAACGTTGACAGCAAGTTTCCTCGGCGTTTTTACCGGGAGGCTATCGCGGGTAAGGTCCTGGATGAGGGGAAAGTGCAGAAAGTCGTCGAAGACTATTATGAAGTCCGAGGCTGGGACCAATCCGGAAATCCATATCCTGATACCATACTCAGGCTGAACCTGGACTTTGCTGCAAGATAAAATAATCGGTGGGGCAAGGGGGAGTTGAAATGCAAGTAGTTATAATAGGCAACGGTGCAGCCGGAAATTTGGCTGCCGAAATCGTAAAACGACGTAGTCCTGAAACTGAAGTACTAATGATAGCCCGGGAACCCTATCCCCTTTATTCACCCTGTGCATTGCCTGACTGTCTCGGTGGCGAAATGGAACGAAGCCGGTTGTTTTTAAAAACTGCCCATGATTATCAGGCGGCAGGGATAGAGGCTGCCTTCGGTCAGGTTGTAGAAGGGATAGATGTAAAAGAGCACTCGGTAACAACCAGCCAGTCGGTTTATCATTATGACCGTCTTATTCTCGCTACGGGCAGCCGGGCGGTAATACCTCCGATATCCGGAGCAAGCCTGCCGGGGACCTTTACCTTGAAGTCACTTGAAGACATGGACAAAATGCTCAATTATAAACCCCAGCGGGTGATTGTGGTCGGTTCAGGCAACATCGGAATGGAAGCAGCCCAGGCCATGCGGGGAAGGGGCTTTAGGGTCACCATGATAGAAGCTCAGGATCACGTCATGCCTCGGCTTTTTGACCGTAAACCGGCGGATATGCTCAGGGGTATCCTGGAACATACCGGCATCAGGGTAATTACCGGAGAACATGTTCGGTATATGGATGGCCGCACCAGGGTAGAAGTAGTTGAAACTGATCACAGCATATTAGAATGCGATATGCTGATCTGGGCGGTGGGGCTTGCTCCGGAGTACAGCCTGGCTGCTGAGGCGGGAGTAGCAATCGGCCAAACCGGTGGGATCAAGGTTGATCGCCATATGTTGACTAGCATAGCTGACATATATGCCTGCGGCGACTGTACCGAAACCTTTGATATTATTGATGGACGACCAGTAAACAGTATGCTCTGGCCCAGCGCACGGAGACAGGCACAGGTAGCAGCCCTAAATTGTATCGGTATCAAGGCCGAGTATGAGGGAGCCTTTAATTTAGTGGTTGGTGAGGCTGAAGATCGGCCATTCGCTGCACTGGGTCTAAAAGGGGACAATTACCCGGGGGCAGTCGACGTGATGGAAGGAGAAAACGGTAAAGATTACTGGCGTATCCTGGTGGCCGACCAGTCGCTGATCGGGATGCAGGTAATAGGTGATTTGAAGTTCTGTGGGATAGTAGGCGGCCTGATCAGAAGCAGGATTTCTCTAAATGAGATATGGGAAAACATTAATGATCCAGCATTAAAGATGATAAATCCATGGCTGGCCGAGGCTGCCGGAAAGTATCTCGCCAGGTTTTGATAAGGAGGAATTGCAGTGGAAGGTCAGGTTCTGTTAATTAATCGTGAAAAATGTGTGGGCTGCGGAACCTGTGAAATGATATGTTCACTAGTCAATGAAGGCATTTGTTCCACCCGGTTATCCCGGATCAGGGTGGTACGCTTCACCCGGGACGCCAGGAATGCCCCCATCAGCTGTGCCGCCTGTGAAAATGCACAATGCCTGCTGGCCTGCGTAGCCGGTGCGCTCTATTTGGACGAATCCCTGGGGTTACCCCGCGTAAACCATGACAAGTGCATTGGCTGCCGGCAGTGCAATGTCTCTTGTCCCTTTGGCCATATGAACTTTCATCCTGAAAAGGATACTGCCTTCAAATGTGAGCTTTGTGAAGGAGATCCACAATGTGCACAGTTCTGCTGGACTGGAGCCATAGAGTACCAGAAAAATGAATAAGTTTTCTGTATAAAAGACTATCTATGACACTGGACGTTAGAAGAAGATCCAGAGTAAGTGGCTTGAGAAGATACTCATATTGTAGTTGGTTCCATAATGCTGGCGAGTGTAAAGGATTGGGCGGCAGCATCCTGGGAGATCTGCTGAACGGAGCATAAAGGATAAAACGTAATCATTACTAAATTAGATCTGGTCAAGTAACCGGGTCTAATTTTTTTGTCACCAAACTGTGGATAGTTCATAGGATAAAAAAAGCGAAAAAACAGGGGGTATTTTAGTGGCTGACCAGAAACTGCTGGATCTGATACTTGAGGCGATGAGGGATGAAAAACATGATCGGGAGAAATACCGGCGTATGCTTAACATGACCTCAAACCGGACCATCAAGGAACAGATCAGATTTGCCTACCAGGACGAGGGAGACCATTATGACATGTTCAAGGAACTTTATTTTCAGCTGACTGGCCAGAGAGTAGATGTAAATACTCCTCCGGTAAGATTGGAGAAGACCTTGATCGGAAACGTAAAGACCAGTATCAACGGCGAACTAGCTGCTGTTGAGATGTATGGGGATATCTATTCAATGCTGGACGATAAATCGCAAAGGGATATGGTCCTGTCGATTATCCAGGATGAACAGGAACATGCCACCCGGTTTGTATATGTTTATGCAATACTGACAAAGTAGAATAAACAAAATCGCCAGTAAGCCCTGTCAAAAGACAGGGCTTATTTTTGTTAAAACCGAAGTTTATCTCTAAGCTAATAATAGTTCGCATATTGAACAAAATAACCTTGGAGGTGTATATGAATGAAACGCAATGTAGGTGATACCGAACAGGTTATAAGAGTGACCTTAGGAATGCTGATAATACTGGCTGGTTTATACTATAAAAGCTGGTGGGGCATTATCGGATTATTGCCCATCGCCACAGGAATGATCCGCTACTGTCCCATAAGCGCGATTTTGGGTGTCTCGACCAGTCGAATCAACCAAGATTAGGCCGGGCTCTCTCCGCTCGTTTCCCGCCAAAGGCATGAATGGTACGGGTCCCGGAAGTAAATTCGCCGGCATGGGGCAGCCCTGCCGGCAGGTAGTATTCCTGACCGATGCCAAGTATTATCCGCTGATCACCGAGAATAAGTGTATATTCACCCTGTACCACTACGAAGTACTCATCAAAAGCATGGACGTGCTCCAGTGATATGCCATCGTGCTGACAGGTCCAAAAAGCCATTTGGCTGCCATCGATCCCATCAAAAACATAGCCTTCTATGCCGCTGCTCTGGGCCCTCGCGTCAATGGCATTGGCCGGGTCCCTCATGAACTCCGGAAACTCGTACATGGTTCTACCCCCCCAGTATTTACTGTAGCATTAAATTATAATCCTGCCAGGAATTGGTCTAGAGTTTTAAGATATAAGGCGGGATGGTCCTGATAGCTGTCACAGTGATCAGAGCCCGGAACTCTTAGCAAACGGGCCTCAGGATAGACCTTTTTTAACTGTTCGCTGTTGGAAATGGGAATCTTGCTATCGGCAGTTCCATGGATAAGTAACACCGGCCGTCCGTTATAACTTGACATTTCTTTAAGTGGACTGACCTGATCCGGTTCCAGTCCGGTAAGTAAAGGTACAATGATGAAAAAGGCTTCATTGAAGGGGAAAGATGGCAAATCTGTCCATACACTAAGGTTATCATCCAAATAACTTTTCATGTCGGCAAAGGGTGCATCGGCTATCACTGCATCCACCTCAGGATCACGGGCTCCGGCCAATAGAGAGGTAGTTGCTCCCATGGAGAATCCCAGTAAAACTATTTTATTGGCTATTTTCGGTTGGCTCAGTACATAATCAATAGCACCCAGCAGATCCCGTGTCTCCAGCTGACCGACTGTTACCAGGTCGCCAGACGATTCTCCGCTGCCCCGGAAGTCAAAAAGAAGAACGTTGTATCCACGTAAATGCATATCGCGGGTAAGGCTGAGTATCGGGGCATCTGTACGGTTTCCGCGATAGCCGTGAGCGATTATCATCGTTTTGTCACTATTTTCTGCCGGAATAAGCCAGCCCTTCAGCCTGAGTTTGTCCTGCCGGCTGGTGAATTCGACGTTATGGTAGGCAAGGCCAACGGCTTCAGGGGTCGAAGTCAATGCGGCACGGGCCGGGTGGGTCAGGTTCCAGCCGGTATATCCTGCAATACCAAAAACACCGGTCACCGGCACGAGGACTATAAGCAACACGACAATTACATACATACGTTTGCTTCGGCGTGCAGCGGTGGAACGCCTGACTATTATCTGCTGATCCATAAAAACCTCCTACTATGATGTATAGATATGTTCATTCTAATATAACCGGCATTACCTGTATATCGGTTATATTAGCCTTTTTACTGATCTACAGGCTTAGTTTGGCACCTGGGAGCGATCGGTCATGATAGTCCGGTTAACAAATAACAGGCAGACGAGGCCCAGAACAGCACCGATCGAGAAAGCCATGCCGGCACCCAACCGGTGGGAGATGGCTCCGGACAACAGGGCGCCAAAGGGAGTGACCCCGGCAAACACCAGGTTATAGAGACTCATTATTCGGCCGCGCAGATGATCGGGTACATTGAGCTGCAGGGTGGTGTTAACGGATGTAGCAAAGAGCACCATCGAAAGACCGATCAGGAAGAGGAGAGGGAGGGCCAGATCGAAGTAATGCTGATCAAAACCAAGCAATATCTGAAAAAAACATAAGCCAAATGCCGCTATCTTTAATATGCGTTTGCGTGAGGTGAGGTCACTCAGAGCAGCCATCGACAGTGCACCGCATAGAGCACCGATGCCGGTAGCTGTCATAAGGTAACCATAACCGACAGCATTTTGGTGGAACGTATTACGGGCCAGCACTGGAATCAAAACGGAAAAATTAATAGCAAAAAGACTTAGACCGGCCATTAAGGTGATGCAGTATGCTACGATCGGTGTCTTTCTGGTGTAGTCAAGGCCTTCCCTTATGTTTTGCCAGGGATGCCCTATATCCGGTTTGATTTGGCCCAGGCTCAGAGGTCTTATCAGGACTAAACTGGTCAGAACCGCCATAAAGCTGAAGGAATTTATCACGAAACACATACCCGCACCAAAGTGGGCTATAATGAGTCCGGCTAGAGCGGGACCGATTATACGAGCCAGGTTGAAGATCAGGGAATTTTGAGCGATGGCATTGGGAAGGTCTTCTTTACCCACCATTTCAACCACAAAAGACTGCCGGGCCGGTACGTCAAAGGTGTTAGCCAAGCCTAGTAAGGAGGCTAACAGGACAATTTGCCAGTAAGCAACAGTACCAGTTAGAGTCAAAACCCCCATGATACCTGTTAAAAGGAGCATGGAAGTCTGGGTAATCAGCAAGAGGCGCTTTTTGTTGCAGCGGTCGGCAACCACGCCGGCGTAAAGTGACAGCAAGAGAATAGGAGTGAATTGAGCTGCATTCACCACTCCCACGGCAAAGGCTGAATTGGTTAGGGTAAGCACCAACCAGCCCTGAGCCATGTTCTGCATCCATGTACCGACCAATGACAGTAACTGCCCCAACCAGTACAACCGGTAGTTTTTATGGCGGAAGGCTCGTGTAGTTGTTTGTAGACTGTAATTCATGGTTTTGACCGCTTCCCTAAAACTTATGCTATGTATTCTATTATCACCAGTAACTAGAATATGTAAAGCAGGCCGCTCGAGGCACTCGGCAGGAGTCAATTGTTCGCATTGACGGTGTTTGATAATATGAAACTATAAGTTCGGACATAAGGTTATAAATCCAAAATATCGGGAGGTTTGATGATGGGAAGGATACAAGAGATATGTCCCCATGTCTGGCAGATAGGCGGCGGCAACCTTTCCAGGGGTGAGGACTGTTGTGTATATCTGGTGGAAAGCAATGGAGTGGGAGCAATAATCGATTGTGGTGCCGGGGCCAGTGCCGGGCAGATAATGGACAATATCACTGCTGGCGGGTTTGCACTGGATACCATACGCTATATTATCGTTACCCACGGTCATATCGACCATGTCGGCGGGCTGCATGCCATAAAGGAAAAAACTCAGGCCAGGGTGGTGGCTCATCAGCTGGAACTGCCTGCAGTCGAGGATGGCTTGCCCAATTTGACTGCTGCTGGCATGTACCGGGTCAACTATATACCGGTCAAGGTGGATGTAGTCTTGGCAGGAGATGATTCCGTAATCCTGGGCGATCTGAATATTAATTGTCCCCATACCCCCGGTCACACCCCGGGCGGTATCTCGCCATATGTAGATATCGATGGGCAGAGAGTCCTCTTTGGTCAGGATATCCACGGACCTTTCAGTAAGACCTGGGGCTCAGACATGAATGATTGGCATAAATCCATGCAGAAGCTTTTAGACCTGGAGGCGGACATACTCTGTGAAGGCCATTTCGGCATTTACTCACCCCGAAAGGAAGTCAGGAATTATATTGAGGGTTATCTGAGGCAATATGCCAGATGATTATATTAAAAATAATCCAATCAGGATAAATGATAATATAACAACGATCGATGAAAACATGTTATTGTCAAGGAAATGGGACGATAAATAAAAAGATATAATACATAATATAAGTTATTGTAATGATAACGTGGCTAATGTATAATTGTGTCGTAATATTACGGCACATTTTTTTTAAGGAGGATGAGAAATGAAGAAAAGGACCCTGGCGTTACTGCTTGTACTGGCTCTCTCAATGCTGATTATGGTGGGATGCTCACAGCCCAAGACTAATGAGGATGCAGCCAAGCCGTCAGTCAGCGGGGTAGGAACCGCTCCGGACGGAAGCGAAGTCGCAATCGAAAAGGCTACCATGAAGTTTATCAAGGACTACGAAGCAGGTGGCTACCAGTTGGTTTCAACCGAGGATCTGAACAAATGGATCGGCGAAAAGAAGGATATGATCATAGTTGACACCATGCCGGCTGACTTCTTTGCCAAAAACCATATACCGGGAGCGGTGAACGCGGAACTGCCCAAAACAGGCATGGCAGATGCCACGGATGAACAGAAGGCAGCCTTCGTAAAGCTTTTAGGCAATGACAAAGAAAAACCCATTGTGGTCTATTGCGGTTTTGTCGGATGTGCACGAAGTGATGTGGGAGCGGTCCTGGCACTTGAGGCCGGGTTCAAGAATGTTTACCGAGTGCCCGGTGGTTTTATCGCCTGGCAGGAGGCTGGTTATAGTATTGAAAAATAGAAATATAAAACGCTTTACATATGTGGTTCTTTTGATCCTTTTATTTATTAGCATATCGGGTTGTTCCAGGTCAAACGATTCTTACATCAATAAGGAAGTCAATCCTCAAATCGATGTATATGGGGTAAAATTGATGATGGACGAATCCAAAGTAAAAAGCCTGCTGGGCAGTCCGGGTGAAAAGGCCATGTGTGTATATGGTTATGAGTATGAGTATACCGATAAAGATATCAACATTGGTTATGACTCGAAAAGTAACCAGGTACGCAGGATCACCAGCAAGAATCCGGAGACCTCGATTTACGGGATAAAACCCGGAGCGGAACTGGCGGAGGCTTATCAGGTATTAGCGGCAAACGGTTTTAAAGAGTCTGCTGATTCCAAGTATAAGTACTCCAAAGAAAGTATAATTTTATCTATAATTTCTATGAAGAGTACTAATGCCGACGGTATAACCATAGAAATCAAACCGGAACAATAATTCTGAATATCAAGCAGCCCCAACAACTATTTGCCGGATGGTTGGTGGGGTTTGTTTTTGCGGAAGTATAACTAATAGTTATTGGACCAATAACTATTAATTTAGTAGACTAATTTTAGCGAATAGTTTCGGGGAGGATGATAATCGTGAAACAAAAAAGGGCACTGGTTGTGTTTGTACTGCTGGGGTTATTGATCAGTCTGGTCGGCTGCGGGGGAAGCAAGACCCCAGCCACACCGGAAAAGACCGGTAAAGAAAAGACCGCGGCGGTTCAAATGGACGCACAAAAAGCAACCTTGATGGCTGATGTGCAGTGGCTGAAAGAAAATCTGGGTAAGGTTGATGTTATAGACGCCAGGGCTGAAAAGGACTATAACAACGGGCACGTACCGGGAGCAGTCAATGCCCCCTGGCAGAGTTTGTGCAATATGCAGGGCAAACCCGGTGAGGCCGGCTGGGGCGTCATGCTGCCCAAGGACGAATTGGCTGCCAAGATCGGTGCTTTAGGAATCTCCGGAGAAAAGCCAGTTATCGTTTACGCCCAACCGCCTGGCTGGGGAGAAGAGGGCTGTGTTTTATGGATATTGAAAATGGCAGGAATAAAGGATGCCAAAATGCTGGACGGGGGTTATGCGGCCTGGCAGGTAGCCGGCAACGAGATTAGCAAGGATACAGTAAAGCCGACAGCTGTCGTATTTAAGATCGCCGGCGTGGATGAAAGCTTGACTGCCAGTACGGACTTTATCAATGAAAACCAGGGGAAGATCAAGATCGTTGATTCGCGTTCAGAAAAAGAATATAACGGTGCTGTCGATTATGGCGAGGCTCGTGGCGGACACTTGCCGGGGGCAATAAATATACCCTTTGAGAGTATGTTCAACCAGGACAGTACGCTCAAGGATTCTCATCAGCTGAAGAAGCTATTTATGGAAGCTGGTTTGAAACCAGGTGATGAGATTGTAACCTATTGTACGGCGGGGATCCGTTCCGGCTATATGGCCTTGGTGATGCGGGCGGTTGGCTTCGAAAATGCCCGCAATTATGATGCGTCCTTCTATGAATGGGCCGGCAATAAGTCGCTTAAGGTTGATAAGTAGATTCGTTTCGATGTTAAATAGTGGAGTGATGCCAGTTGCATGAAAATGTAACTGGCATACTGCCATCAGGTGAGTGCTTATGACCAGGAAAAACATCCTAACTCTTTTACGCGGCAGTGTATCCATTATCCTGCTCGTCTGGTTGGCCTATAGCATTGACTGGGGCCAGCTGGCTGCCAGCCTGCGGAGGGTTGACCCGGCCTGGATAATAGCGGCAATAGGCTGGATCGTGATTTCGATTGCGATCAGTACCTGGAAATGGCGAGAGGTGTTGAAGGCTCAGGGATTGGAACTGCCCTGGCAGCGGTTATGGAACGCCTATTGGGAAGGCCAGTTTTTCAACAATTTCCTGCCTTCCAGCATTGGCGGGGACGCCATACGAATTATCCGGATAGGGCAATTCTGTGGTGATGCGGCCGGGGCTGCTGCCTCAGTGGTAGTGGAACGTATACTGGCTACCATCGGTCTTGCAATTACCGGCCTCATAGGGTGCCTGTTGATTCGGCAGCCTGATTACCGGATTATAACGATACTGGCAGCACTGGTCTTTGGGGGCATATTATTAATGGTTATAATAACCCGGGGAAGGTTGCCGGCCTGGATGGAGAAACGAGCAGGCCGCCTGGTTGATTTCCTTAAAGGAATACAGGTTCATGGCAACCGCTTTAAGGGACAGGGAACCAACTTGCTGGGGATAATTTTGTTATCAGTTGTCTTCCAGGTCGGGGTGGCGGCAGTGAACTACTGCATTTTTCAAGCCCTTAATATACAATCGGTGGGAGTACTGGATACTCTCTTTATTGTTCCCCTGGCTTCAGTTGCGGCCATGCTGCCTGTCGGCATCAATGGCTATGGGTTACGGGAGGGGGCTTACGTAGCTCTGCTCGCTATGTATTCAGTCGATAGTGGTACGGCCTTTATTGCCTCATTACTGTTTGCTTTCCTGGTCAGCCTTTGCAGCCTTTATGGAGCATGGGTCTGGCTTACTTATCGTTCGAAAGAAGTGATGTCAAATGTCTGAAACCCCCAGCGGGAGAATCGTTAAGGAACAGATGAAGAGCGGCAAGAACTGCTGTCAGGCGGTGATCATTGCCGCCAGCCAGGCATTCGATATTTCGGTTCAGCCCGATACCATGGCTGCAGCCTCTATGTTCGGCGGCGGCATGGGCAGCGGGTGCAGCTGCGGAGCGCTGACCGGCATGATCATGGCGTCGGGCGTTTTTGAACAATATACGGCGCACCCCCTGGGGGGCAAACTGGCTCAGGAACTGCATGACCAATTTAAGCAGCAATTTGGGGCTACCTGCTGCCGAGTCATAAAATCACGGCGTGGTTCCCTGGCCAATATCGGGAATAGGGCCTGCATTGAGCTTACCAGTCAGGCAGCGGCATTACTCATAAAGGAATGGGAGGGCATCCTTGATGCCGAAACCTCGGTCAGTATCCATAGTTATTCCGACTCTAAATGAAGCAGAGAACATTGCAGGTCTTCTGCAGACATTGACGGCCATACCGGATGTCCAGGTTATTGTATGTGATGGCGGCAGTACCGATGAAACTTGTGCCATCTGCGCGCGTTACCCGGTCAAAATGGTGGAATCGCTTCCGGGGAGAGGTATGCAGCTGAACACGGGGGCAGCCTCTGCCGAGGGAGATATACTGCTTTTCCTGCACGCTGATTCAAAGATTGAACCAGCGGTGATCCATGAAATATGCGCGGCTGTTGCAGCCGGGCATAAGTGGGGATGCTTAAGCTTGACGTTTGATAAACGCGATCTTGTTTTCAGGCTGATTGCCGGGCAGTCCAACCTGCGGGCGCGAATATTCAGTATGTGCTACGGCGACCAGGGGATATTTTGCACCCGGGGGCTGTTTTATGAGGCAGGTCAGTACCCTCTGACGGTTTTCCTTGAAGATATTGGACTGTCTGATAAACTGCGGCGCATCAGCCCCGCCAGGGTATTAAATGGCAAAGTTATTACCAGTTCGCGAAGGTTTGTTAAACATAGAGTGTTGCGCACTATTATCAAGATGCAGATAGTGAAGATCATGTACCGCCTGGGAGTTGAACCCGATACCATTATCCGGTGGTATGACCGTCCAGGTATTGAGGTATAAAATGAAAACCGCCGTGGTTATAATGAGCCGCGTTCCTGAACCGGGTTTTACCAAAACCCGGTTATCGGATAAGATCAGCGAAGATGAATGCGCTGAGTTCCACCGGGCCTGCCTGCGGGATATCTGCCGGGTGGTGAGACAATCTGAAATGTCAGGTTTTATCTACTATGTCGGTCCGGGGGACCGACCCGGCGGGATGGAGTTTACTGCGTGGGGTTTGCCGGCCGAGGATTACGGTTACTTTTGTTTTTGCCCGCAAAAGGGAGCAGATCTGGGAGAACGGATGGCAAACGCCGCCGCTGAAGTACTCAGCCGCTATGATGGAGTTATTTTGCTGGGAAGTGACATGCCCTGTCTTACTCCCCGCTTGCTGCAGGAAACTGATGAAAGATTACATGACCATGATTTGGTGATCGGGCCGGCTGATGACGGCGGATATTATCTGCTGGGATGTAAACGCGTCAATAAAGACCTATTCCAGGATATTCCCTGGGGGACAAGCGAGGTTCTTCACCACACGCTGCAAGCGTCCGAAAAACATCGCCAGTCGGTATATACTTTAGCAGAGCAGCGGGATATCGATACCTGGACCGACCTGATCGCTTTCTATGGTGAAGGCATGAATGAAAGTGAAAGCAACGAACTGGATTCATATAAATATGCAGCAAAATTAATTAGTAAGTATGACTGCCGGGAGAGGGATGAACTATTTGGATGCAAGGTTGAAAAAAACGGTTGACGAGGCTTTGGCGGGCCGAATAATCAAAACCGATGAGATAAGAGATTTGTTTGCTGTGCCTTTGTTTAGTGAGGAGTCTTTTTATATTCAATGGGCCGGGCGTAAGCTGAGCGAAGAATGTTCGGGGGGATTAGCGGAAATCCACGGACAGGTAGGTGTTAACAGCGGTCCGTGCGCCTGTAACTGCGCTTTTTGTTCCTTCGCCAAGTCCAACAGGATCTTTACCGGGCAATATACCGAACCGATGGAAAAAATTATCGGCCAGTGTTTGGCCCTGCAGAACCAGGGGGCAAATGCCATATATCTTATGGCCACGGCAGCCTTTAGTTTTACTGATTACCTAGAGATTGCCATGATAGTCAAGATGCGTTTGAACTGCGAGCTTCCCCTGATCGCCAATGTGGGGGATTTGAATTACCAGATGGCACTGGCGTTGAAAGAAGCCGGCTTTGACGGAATATATCACGCAGTAAGGATGGGGGAAGGGCAGGTCACCCGAATCGATCCTCAGAAAAGACTAGCTTCTTTTGCCGCTGCCCGAAATGCCGGGCTGATCCTGGGCACCTGCGTGGAACCAATTGGACCTGAGCATACCCTGGATGAATTGGTCGAAAAAACGCTTATTGCCCGGGAGGCTCAACCGGCTTTCAGCGGTGCCATGCGGCGTGTGAATATTCCGGGTGGTGAGTTGAGTGTTAATGGCATGACAGGCGAAGCTCGCATGGCTCACATTTTGGCGGTAGTTCGACTGGCAATGGGACATGATATTCCGGGCAACTGTACGCACGAACCGAATGTGCTGGGCTGCTGCTCCGGCGCAAACCTGCTTTGGGCGGAGGCCGGGTCCAACCCCCGTGATATTGTTCTGGAAACGGAGGCCAGCCGGGGGCTTGATATGCAAGAATGCCGTAATGTATTAGCAGAAGCCGAATGGCAGGTACTGGAGGGGCCATCCCAATTCTTTACCAGGTAAGATAAGTGAAGCGAGAGGAGTTTCTTATGGAAAACAGGGTATGGAACAGCTTATGGTTTAAGGTTGCGGTCGTTTTAATACCAGTATTGCTTTATTATTTCGTTGGTCCGGTTAAGCAAATGGTGAACCAGGCGATTTTTATCATATCCATGGTAAACGTTCCTGCTGCACGAGAATACATCCTCTCCTTCGGAATCTGGGCACCAGTAGTTTCTTTCTTGTTGATGATCCTGCAATCTCTTATTGCTCCCTTGCCGGCATTTATTATTACCTTTGCCAATGCCGGTCTTTTCGGCTGGGTCAGAGGGGCCATACTTTCCTGGACCAGTGCTATGGCAGGAGCAGCTTTGTGCTACGCTATCGCTCGACTTTACGGCCGTTCCCTGGTTGAAAAACTAACCACCCGCCGGGCTTTGAAAGAGGTAGATGTATTCTTTGAACGTTATGGTAAATGGGCGGTTTTGATCGCTCGTCTGCTGCCATTTATATCTTTTGATATTGTTAGTTATGCCGCCGGGTTGACTGCCATGGGTTTTTGGGAATTCTTCTGGGCTACTGGTCTGGGACAACTGCCCGCAACCATAATCTATTCATATGTCGGTGATATTCTGGTGGGCAGCGTAAGGACCTTTGTTTTTGGACTATTGATCATATTCGCGTTGAGTGCCGCCATTATGATGGGCCGGCAGATCTGGCAGGAGCGCCACCGGGCAGCACTTTGACAAGCAGACTGCCGGTTAGCGCCATTCCTCATACCAGGAGTAACTGGTCAAAGGGGTCCCGAATTTGCGGGCGGTTTGATTGGCCCAGTAGTTGCCGCTACCGTAATAAACATCGAACCAATAGGGATGATTTTCCCATAGCCCATAATCGACATCACCGGTATCCATGACGGTCAGGGCGTTGTAATAATCGCCCTGTATTTTTATGGGCTTATCCGGATAGATGACTGTGCCAAAGGGGAGCAAGGGGGTACGGGGGTCACCGCCATATTGGATCGGGTAACGCGGGTGAACAGCCACACCTCCTAAATAATACGGCTGCCCGTTGGCGGCCAGGGGAGCTCCGGCTTCCTCAGTATAAGCAGTTGAATGCTGGTCCTTAACTGAGAACTGTATATACCATTTGGGTTCCTGCTTTTTCGATAGCGGCTTTTTTGCCGGCTGGGGCGATGATTCCTTTTTTGATGAACACCCCGACAGGGCAGTGATAAAAAGCAGCATAAACAATAAAATAACGAGGGCTTTGGAACGAAAAATGTTTAATCTCATAAGAACACCTCCTTTGCCTTAGTTTTTACCGAAATCGCCATTATTAAAATGAATAATTCAATATAGGGATAAAGTGAAATGCTATAATAGAAAAAGTCAAACCAGGGGGTGCAGTTATGGCGGAAAACATGGGAATCGATCAAAAGCTTTTTGATTATATAATGCACTCGATCCACGAAACTCCTTTTTATCAATTGCTAGGACTGCAGGTGAATAAGCTTGGTCCGGGTATGGCTGAATTGGAAGTGGTGGCCCGTAAGCAGCATACCAATCCATTGGGAGTCGTCCATGGCGGGTTATACATGTCCATACTGGATGCAGCCATGGGCAATGCTGTTCGCAGTCTTGGCGTCAAGGCGGTTACAGTAGATCTATCAACAGGTTTTGTTGCTTCGGCTGCCTTAGGTGATCCACTTATCGCGAGCGGGGAGGTATTGAGGTCAGGCAAGAACATGCTTTTTGCCCGGGCCCAGGTTAGCAGTGGCAAACGTCTTTTGGCCGATGCCCGAGGAACATTTTATCGTATTGGTGCTATCGAATTATGATAATGGAGTAAGCTTTATGGTTAGCCATCTACTATCGCTGGATGATTATTGTGTATTTACCTTTGCCACTACCTCCTATGCTTTAAAAGCTGAAAAATGCTTAAAGGTAGCCAACTCAGAGTTTATAATCATGCCTACCCTGCGGGAGATATCCAGCAGTTGCGGGCTTTCAGTCAAGATACGTCCGGAGGACCTGGAGATCACCCTGGGGACACTCACCGTTCAGGGGGTACCGGTCGAAGCCATGTATCACGTGATTCGAACGAACAAACAAAACGAAGTTACCAAACTGGAGCAGGTGAATAAAGCATGATTTTTAACAGCCGGGATGTAGAAGCCTATTTCCTTCCGGAAGGAAAGATGGCCGGCATGATTTCTGGCTATAGTTTTAGACGTGAACAATTGAGTCTTGCCAAGGAGATAGCAGAAGCCTTCGTAAATCGGGAGTTTCTGGTATCCGAGGCCGGTACCGGAGTGGGAAAGAGTTATGCCTACCTGGTCCCGGCCATTCTCTGGTCGGTCAATGAAGGCAAGAAGGTTGTTGTATCTACGCGTACCAGGGCTTTGCAGCAACAGTTGGTGGAAAAGGATATCCCGGAAATCATAAGAGTCACCGGCACTGAATGCAGATTCGTCGAAGCCAAGGGCCGGGAGAATTACTTGTGCTGGCACAAGTTCAACAGTATCAGTATGGGAAAAATAAAGATAGATGAATCTGAAATGAGATTCATTGAAAAGATCCTAACCTGGACCCGGACAACAACTAGCGGAGATCGCAAAGAACTTGGCATTTCCAGTGAACTGATGCGGCATTGGCCGCTGGTAGCAGCTGATCGGCATAGTTGCCTTAAGGATGCCTGCCCTCATAACCGTAAATGCTTTCGCTTGAAGATGATCAGGCAAATGGAGAAGGCAAACTTGATAGTAGTCAACCATGCCTTGCTGCTTTCGGATATTGTAGTAAATAATGCCCTCCTGCCTGAATACCGGCACCTGATAATAGATGAAGCCCACGCATTCGAAAAGGAAGCTTTCGATAAACTCTCCCTGCGCCTGGCCTTATCGGAGATAAATGATCTGTTGTCAATTCTCAAAACTAGAGAAAAGAGACGTGATAAAGGTTATTTGCAGCATCTGCGCAGTAACTATGCCCACCTTTCCAATGAGATCACAGAAGCCAGCATGGCTCTAGACCGTTTACAGAGGGCTGGTCGTGAGCTTTTCGGGACGATGACCATGATACCTGGCAGCGGGCGCGATACAGAATACTCAAGGGTACTGAAACCGGCAGACTTTCACGGGCGTTGGTTCATCGAAGTTCTGAACCAATATTTTGCATGGCAGGATACCTTACGTTTGCTTATGAACGTGTTGCGAGGGATCAGCAGGGAACTGGAGGGCTTCGATGACAAAGATGAACTGGATGCGTTCATCCTCAGTCTGCAAGAGTTTTCCGACACGGCCACAGTGATTTTTGAAGAGAATGCGGATACCAGTAGAAACATCCTATGGATGGATTTTTATAATGGCCAGGCTTCAGCTATTTCATCTTCGATGGTTGGGATCGGAGACGAGCTGAACCAGCGTCTGTACGAAAAATTGGACAGTGTAGTGATGGTTTCTGCCACCCTGGCGGTCGAAGATAGTTTTGACTACTTTGTGGAACGCTGCGGGCTGAGCCCTGTAGTTGCTCAGGAAAGGGTCCGGACCTTGCTGGAATACTCACCCTTTGATTATGAGCAGCAGGCACGTCTCTTTTCTATCGAAAACATGCCGGATCCTCTGCATCCTGACTTTCCCAAGGCACTTGCCAGTAGTCTGCGGGAAGTGATTATAGCCGCCGGCGGGCAATGTCTGATCCTGTTTACCGCCCGCAAACAGATGCTGGATGCAGCCAGTGTGATCAGGCCATTTTGCGAAGATCAGGGCATAAGACTGTTGGTACAGAATGAGGACGGCGAGTTCGGCTATCTGATGAGTGAGTTCACTTCGGCGGACAACACAATATTGATGGGGCTGGAAACCTTTTGGGAGGGAATAGATTTAAAAGGGGACCTGCTGCGCTGTGTGGTAATAGTCAAGCTCCCTTTCCGGGCACCCACTGACCCTTATTCCTGCGCCGGCGAGTTATATTGCCGCCAGCAAAGAAAGAACAGCTTCGAGCATTTTATGCTTCCGGATGCCGCAGTCCGTTTCAAGCAGGGGACAGGACGCCTGATAAGAAGTGAGACCGACCACGGTGCCATTGTGGTCCTGGATAGTCGTTTTGATAAAAAAGCTTATGGAAATGTATTTAAACGAAGCATACCTATTAAAAAACAGGAACTTCTGCCATCTAACCTTCTGGCCAGCCGCCTGCGGGATTTTCTTCAGCAAGTGTAACCATTTTTAGCTTCCCCTCATAGGATAATACGTAAATGCTCAGGTGAACATCGGATGAAGGGGGAATAAGCATGCGCGTAATATATGTCCGAATTCCCAATTTTCTGCGCAATATCTTGATCAAGGTATGGGGATAAGATAATTGAAGGAGTAGTCATACTACTCCTTTCAGACCGGCAAAAGGCGAATCTGGTACGAAAACTAATTTAATTCTCTCGAGTATTCGTATTTTATAGGGTCATTTTTTGCCGACCTGCTGCTTGCTTGACAAGCTAAAAGGAGTAGTGATACTACTCCTTTTTGATTTTTTTATAAGGAGGCTTTACGTTGTCAACATGGCGTATGCGTCTGGCAATCGGGTTGATAATAATCGGGCTTCTGCTATTGGCCTTAAGTCATATTGCCGAAGCACCGGGAACAAAGCAGCGTTCAAATGATAGTACCGACTCCGGCTTCTATAGAGCCTTATCACTCAGGCCTATTCCCACAATACCCCCCAAGGCTCCGGAAATGATGCATACTGCCAGAGATTGCATGAATGCTGCAAAGCCTATTAAAGACGGATTGAAGATATAGGTTGCGATCAACATCAGAACGAAGAAGATAAGACCCATAGTTATACCGCGAACCAGCCCCTTGCTCCCATATTGGCGGCTCACATAGCAACCGGCCCAGAAAACGCTGACTAATAGTATAATGTTACCGATCAGCGGCAGTGTGGTTTCCTTGATCCCTGAATAATAAACGATGATTGCTGTTGCCAATGTTAAGATGATCGAAACCAGAAGCCCGCGGCTCAGACCTTTCACTTCAATACCGGGTATTTTGTCCATCTACCCACCTCCTCTTTCCCCAGAATATGAACCATACTGAGATAATATACCTGGATATGGCACTGACATAAAAACTTGTCCGAAATGTCTCATATGGCTTAAACCGCTGCCCGGATTCATAGACATTGATAAATATCTTCAAAGGTGGTTGGTTTATGACCGGTGAGGTTTTTTATCTGAGTTGTATAGCTGGATTCTGTACTACATTCGGTGCGATCCTGCTTTTTGTCAAGCGGTACTGGAGCAATCGAAGCCTGGCCTTTTTTCTTGGTCTGGCTTCGGGTGTGATGGTAGCCGTAGTTGTTTTCGATATGCTTCCATCG
This sequence comes from Deltaproteobacteria bacterium, assembly GCA_050258735.1. Lineage (GTDB taxonomy): Bacteria > Bacillota > Syntrophomonadia > Syntrophomonadales > Syntrophomonadaceae > Syntrophomonas_A. Next base: position 45,170 of record JBLMZJ010000094.1, read on the forward strand.
GCGTTTCTATTTTCCCGTTTTTATGTTCCTGCTCTTGGATTGATCGTTGGGTTCATAAGTCTCGGTTTATTTGATAATGTACGAATGCAAAAGATCTCACGCAGTGATTCGTTATTGGCATTAGGTTATTTAATAATGGTAGGAATAATGCTGCATGACCTGCCGGAAGGAATGGCTATAGCTCTGGGCGGAGAGATGAAAGAGAGAACCGGGCTGGTCATAGCAATGGGCATCGCTATTCACAATATACCTGAAGGAATGGCTATAGCGGCGCCATTCCTAATGGGCGGCATGAAGCGGTCAAGGATATTTTTCAAAACATTTTTGATAAGTTTGATCACCCCGCTGGGGACTCTTATAGGAGAATGGGCAGCCATGACGGTTCCCGGTTGTATGCCGGCGCTATTAGGATTCGCTTCAGGAGTCATGATCTACCTGGTAGTATTCCAGCTTTGGCCGGAAGCCAGGGGAAGAGATCGCTTGGGACGTTGGTTTGGATTTATAACAGGAATGATCGTAATTGCCCTGGCAACCTTCATATAAAACCAGGCAGGAATAAATGGCTTGAAAACTTCGGAAGATATCTAAAACAGAAGGAGTATATTCATGGCAAACTGGTTGTATCTTGGTCTGGCTGCACTGTCCGGGGCAGCTATGGCAGTAGAGGGCAGCATCAATGCCGCACTTGGCAAGATAGTAGGAGTTATGGAGTCTACCTTGCTGGTCCACCTGATAGGTACGGTGGTGGTATTGGCGATTATGATCATTATGGGAACGGGTTGGGCAAGCGCGGGCAAATTGGGTCAGGTGCCATGGTGGGCTTATTTGGGCGGAGTCCTGTCAGTCCTGATCATTTACGCTTTGGTCCTGGCCATGCCCAAAGTTGGGGTAGCCAATGCCACCACGGCGATCATCGTTGCTCAGATCAGTATGGCGGTTTTGATCGATGCTTTGGGGCTCTTTGGCATGAAGCGCCACAGCTTCAACTACTATGATCTCTTGGGAATAGCCCTGCTGGTTATCGGTGCTCGGATACTGCTGATGGAATAAAGAAAAAAGATTGATTATCGAAATAGCGCCTCTGGATTCACGTCTTACTGCCTCACTTTTTACCACACTTTTTTTCTTTTGTGGTTATATTAGCGAAATTGGATAAATATATTTGTACTGTTATAGCCTGATTGCTAGTAAGGGGTGTCCGCTGTCGGAGGGAGGATGCCTTCAAAAGTCTTTAATCTGAGGGAGGGAGAACGGAGAGTGGAAGGAAACAACATATTGAGCGATATCGCTGAGAGGACTGGAGGAGACATTTACCTGGGAGTGGTTGGCCCGGTCAGGACTGGCAAATCGACCTTTATAAAAAGATTCATGGACCTTATGATCATACCGAACATCAAAGATGTCTATGACAGGGAACGGGCCAGAGACGAACTCCCCCAGAGCGGGACCGGCAGAACGATCACCACTACTGAACCAAAGTTTGTGCCCAATGAGGCTATTGAGATCACTACCACCAATGGACTGAGCCTCAAGGTAAGGCTGGTTGATTGTGTAGGGTACACCGTGGACGGAGCTCTGGGTTATGAAGAGGATGAAGAACCCAGATTAGTGAAGACCCCATGGTTTGACTATGAGGTACCCTTTGAAGAAGCTGCCGAGATCGGGACCAGGAAAGTAATAACCGATCACTCTACTATCGGTATAGTTATGACTACCGATGGAAGCATTGGGGACATTCCCCGGGCTAATTATGAGGAATCAGAAGAGAGGGTAGTAACTGAATTAAAGGAATTGAACAAACCGTTCGTACTGATACTTAATTCTACCCGGCCCTTTGACCGGGAGACTATGCAATTGGCCGAGCAACTTTCTGAGAAGTACTCGGTCAGCGTCATTGCCACTGATGTTGCCAAAATGACCAGTGACCAGATCTTTGGCATATTAGAAGAAGTGCTCTATGAATTCCCGGTGCAGGAAGTCAACATCCGTCTGCCGCGGTGGGTGGATGAACTGGATGAAGAGTTCTGGCTCCGCGCGAATATGGAGACGGCTATTCGCGATATCCTGAATGGGATCCGCAAGGTCCGTGATATCGACCACGCCATTGAAAGCCTCGGCGAAGTGGAAAATGTCAGCTTTGTGACCCTGGAAGAAATGAACCTCGGAGCAGGGGCAGCTTCCATCGACGTAGCTGTGCCTGAAGATCTATTCTACCGGTGCCTTTCCGACGTCAGCGGATTCACAGTGGAAGGAACCGATGATATCATGAGGCTGATGAAAGACCTCTCAGTGGCCAAGAAAGAATTTGACAAAGTGGCTTCAGCCCTTGATGAAGTCAAACAGTCCGGCTATGGAGTTGTGACACCGCGACTGGAAGAGATGCTGTTGGAGGAACCCGAGCTTATCCGTCAGGGCAGCAGGTTTGGCGTGAAGCTTAAAGCCAAAGCTCCATCGCTTCATATTATCAGAGCAGACATTACCACTGAGATAACTCCAATAATCGGTACTGAAAAACAATGTGAAGAGCTGGTCCGCTATATGCTGGATGAGTTCGAGGAAGATCCGACCAAGATCTGGGAGTCCAACATCTTTGGTAAGTCTCTGCACGACCTGGTCCGGGAGGGAATACAG
>JBLMZJ010000095.1:0-8780 GCA_050258735.1 Deltaproteobacteria bacterium
GATCGGCCATGCGTTCCATATCTACGATCATACGCAATACGGTAGCAATAAAACGCAGATCTTTGGCCATCGGCTGCTTCAAAGCGATAAGTCCCAAGGCTTTCTTCTCGATCTCGAATTCCATCTGATCAATCAAATCCTCATTCTCAATCACCTCTTCGGCCAGTGGAACGTTTTTGTCAACCAGACACTTGATACATTTGGACAATTGACCCTCCAGAAGACGGGCCATCTTCAGCAGTTCTTCCTTTAATTTCTCCAGTTCTTCGCTCAGCAAAGCATTACCCATTGTTTTTCTCCCCCTTTTATCCGAAACGACCAGTTATATAATCTTCGGTCCTCTTATCCCTCGGATTTACGAATAATTCATCTGTAGTATTATACTCAACTAACTGCCCATTCAGAAAGAAGCCGGTATAATCCGAAACCCGGGCCGCCTGCTGCATATTATGCGTGACAATGATTATGGTATATCGATTCTTAAGTTCGGCGATCAATTCTTCGAGCCGGGCAGTGGAAATTGGATCCAGCGCTGAAGCCGGTTCATCCATCAGGATCACATCCGGTTCGACTGCCAATACCCGGGCGATGACCAGCCGCTGCTGTTGCCCGCCGGAAAGCCGGGCTGCCGGACTGTTAAGCCGTCCTGATATCTCCTGCCACAGGTTAGCCGCCTTTAGGCTCTTTTCTACTATTTCATCGAGACGCTTCTTTTCCTTGATGCCGTGTATCTTGGGGCCGTAGGCTACGTTCTCATATATGGAGAACGGAAAAACCGAGGGTTTTTGAAACACCATACCTACCCGCTTTCTCAGACTCACCACATCCATTTCTTTATTATAGATGGGAGTTCCGTCAAGATAGATCTGCCCTTCAGTGGTGGTGCCCTCAATGAGTTCGTTCAAGCGATTTATGGTCCGCAAAAAACTTGACTTCCCACAGCCTGATGGCCCGATCAAAGCAGTGACCCGATTCTTGACCAGGCTGACATTGATATCATACAAGGCTTGATAATTATTGTAATAAAGATTGAGATTTTCTACCCTGATTTTCTCCGTATGATCCATCTTTACATTTCCTCCTAAAACCTTGCCTCAGACCAGTGCTTCAGGGTCGTATTGGCCAGGGAGTTAATGATCAAAATCAATACGATCACCAGAAAGGCAGTACCAAAGGCACGTTCCAGCGATAGCCCTTCTGTTGCCAATATATAAAGATGAACAGACATAGCACGGGTCGGGTCATTTAGACTCATCGGCATATTCAGAGAACTGCCGGCGGTAAGCAGAACTGCGGCCGTTTCTCCTACTGCCCGGCCAATCGCCAGAATGATCCCGGTAACTATCCCGGGTAAAGCCGGAGGTAGGATAACTCTTTTTATGCTTTGCCATCTTCCGGCTCCCAAGGCCAAGCTGTTTTCAAGATACTCGGCTGGCACCGATTTGATGGCTTCCTGGGCAGTACGGGTAATAGTAGGAAGCACCATCAAAGCCAGAGTCATACTACCCGAAATTATCGACCATCCCATCTGAAGAAAAACTACGAAGAATACGAAGCCAAAGAGACCAAATAATATCGATGGGATACCCGCCAAAGTATCATTGGTGAGATTGATCAGCTGGGCGAACCTGCTGGACTTTTTAGCATATTCCTCTAAATAAACAGCCGTGGCGACCCCGACCGGCACCGACATTACCAATGACATAATGGTCAGATACAGTGTTCCAATGATCGTTGTCGATATCCCGCCCTCTTTACCGGCCCTTGTTGGTTCAGTGAAGATGAAGTCCCAATTTACAACCTCGATGCCGCGATAAACAATATAGGCAATTATCGAAACAAGCATCAGAGTTATGACCGCAGAAGAGAACCAAAACAGGCCTGTCCATAATTTCTCCGACCATTTATGCTGCATTCCGTGCACCTGCTTTCACTGCAACATTTACTCCGAGGTTAAGGATAACAATGAAAATAAACAGAATCACACCGGTGGCGAAGAGCGCAGCCTGGTGGTCTCCTGATGCATAGCCCATCTCCAGAACGATGCTGCTGGTCATGGTACGCATGGATGACAACAGGCTGTCAGGAACGATGGTTGAGTTCCCGGTCACCATAACCACCGCCATGGTTTCTCCTACCGCTCTTCCCATACCTAATACAATGGCGGTTATGACACCTGATCTGGCTGCTGGCAGAATGACTCTGCCTATAGTCTGATAATGAGTGGCTCCCAGGGCCAGAGATCCGGTAATATAATCACGAGGTACTGCCGCTATGGCATCTCTTGAAATATTCACTATAGTAGGAAGAACCATGACACCCAGAACTACAGTTCCTGCCAACAGGCTCATGCCACTTCCGCCGAAATGCGCTCTTATAAACGGAACTATAACGATCAGACCAAAGAATCCGTAGACCACTGAGGGTATTCCAGCCAGGAGTTCAACCATCCGGCCCAACAAGTTACCAATACGCGGCGAGGCGATCTCAGCCAAAAATATTGCCGCAGTAACCCCAAGGGGTACAGACCAGACCAGTGATGATATTGTCAGCATTACTGTGCCCATCAGCATGGTGCCGATCCCGAAGCTGCCCCGGGTAGGGCTCCAATCAAGATTAAAGAGGAAGTCGCCTATGCCGACCTTGCCGATAAGCGGCATCCCCTTTATAAATATGAATAAAGTGATGAGAATGATGGCTATAATGGAAATACTCGCCCCCACCTGGAGTATCCCCTTCATGATCCTTTCTATCCTCGCTTGTGATCCAGCTTTATTGAGCATTGTGCTGCCCTCATCTCCAGGGTTGCCGTATTTTTTCGCAATCATCCATTTTCTATACTCTTCCACTGCCTGCTGCCCTGACATCAAAGCTCACTCCCTGCCGCCCATGCTTCCGGGGATCATAAAAATCAATACTTCCTTTAAGACTATCCTACCAGCCCAATGTAAAAGCTTCGGACCTGCTCTTTAAATCTTTGTTCTTCATTTGTAAAGCCAATGTAAATAATAATGACCCGAAGCTTCAGCCCGAGTCATTATATCTGTATAAGCCTTGGAGCCATCCTGGATGGTCTCACTGGCTATTCTAGCCGCTGCATCAGCGATCGCGGCATTGGTCTGCGTCGTTTGCCTACGTCGTTCTACTTATCGATCCTGATAGCACCTTCCTCTTCCAGGATATCCTGACCTTCGCTGCTCATAACGAAGTCGATAAAGGCCTTGGGCAACCCCTGGGCTTCTCCTTTGGTCAGATACAGGAAGGGCCGGGATATCTTATAGCTGCCGTTTTTAACATTGTCCACATTAGCCTCGATGCCATCGACCTTAATAGCTTTCACACTCTTATCTGCCGAAGACATCGACACATAACCTATGGCCTGCGGATCGCCAGCCACAGCGCTTCTGACCGCTCCGGTGGAAGATTGGATGATAACCTTGTCAGATACTTTTTCCTTGTTCATAACGATATCTTCAAAGGCTCCCCGGGTGCCCGAACCCTCTTCCCGGCTGACCACGGTGATAGGTGCACTTTTTCCGCCGAGTTCTTTCCAGTTGGTCACATTGCCGAGGTAGATATTCCTGATGTCTTCCATCTTCAGTTCGGATATCTTGTTGGCAGGGTTGATTACGATCGCTACTCCATCAAGGGCGATCTTATATTCCTTGATTCCCTGTGTGGTCTCTTCCGGCTTCAACTCCCGTGAACTGGAACCGATGTCAGCTGCTCCTGAGATGGCAGCTTCAATGCCCTGACTGGAACCGCCACCCTGAACATTGATTTGAGCATCGGGGTTTTTCTTGTTGAATTCTTCTGCCAGTACATCACTAAAGGGCTGTACTGAAGTAGATCCTGCGATAGTGATGCTTCCGCTTATGGCGCTCTTGTTTTCCTTGTTATCTGTTTGATCTGCCTTTTCATTCTGGCCACAACCAGCGATCATGGTCGCCGCTAACAAGAGTACTCCGATAATGGCGAAGCTGACATAACGTCGGATTGATACTGATATCATTGCCATTCCTCCTCAATAAAATCTTTATTAATTTGAGGATAACAGTTCACTGTTAACCATCAATCACTTCTGCTTTAAAAACATTTAATAGTTTTGTAAATTTATTGTTCAAGCCCATAAAAAAACGGAGGGCATGGATGCCATCCGTTTATAATATATTCGATTTCTTAGCGGTCTATTGCCTTGGAATTGTAAAGAAGAAGGTAGACCCTATTCCCAATCTGCTATCAACACCGACTTCTCCGCCATGATTCTCCACCAGGTGTTTTGCAATTGATAGACCCAGGCCTGTACCGCCGGTCTTGCGTGACCGCGTTTTATCAACTCGGTAAAATCGCTCAAAGATTCTCTTGATGTCGCTCTCAGGTATTCCCTCTCCCTGATCCTGCACGCTTATTCTGATACCAGCATCGTTATCAGACAATTCCACACGGATAGGTTTGTTATCCAAATTATAGGCAATAGCATTTTTCATAAGATTTATCAGTACCTGAACGATAGAATCCCTATCCACCTTTATCATCACTGGTTTATCGGGGAGGATGGATTCAATTTTTAGTCCTCGCTTTTCATTTCTCTTTAAGGCCACACGGACCACTTCGTTGACCAGGTCACGAGCATCTACTTCAACAAGGTTTAGTTCTGGTGTTCCGGTTTCTAGATTGGAGAGTTTGATCAAGCTATCTATCAGGCGTCTTAGCCGTTGAGATTCATCATAAATGATCGAGGAGAATTCATGCACATGTTCATTCTCACTCTGCTCTGACAGCAGGGTTTCCGCAAAGCCGCTGATATTGGCCACCGGTGTTTTTAACTCATGAGATATATTTGCTATGAAGTCTTTGCGCACCTGTTCCAGGCGCTTCAATTCGGTGATATCATTCAACACCAGCAGCACTCCGGCCGGGACAAAGCCTTCAGTCTCGGAAATGGGGACCGCATGCACCTCAATGATTTTCCCGCCCAAATTGTTCAGGACCAACTCGCCTTTGTAGGGAAACCCATCCTTGCGCACCTGGTCAATTATGGTTAACAGATCATAGTTGGCCACCGCTTCGAAATGTTTCCGGCCAATGATGCGCTTATCACTGCCCAGTACTGTCATCGCTACCGGATTGGCGTAGGTCACCCTGCCGTCAGCCGCTACCATAAGTATGCCATTGACCGTGTTATCCAGAACCATCTCCAGTCGATTCTTCACTGTAGATATCTCCTGGATATTGGCGTCCAGCCGGGAAGCCATCTCATTTACCGCGGTAGACAAAGTCCCCAGTTCATCTTCGTAATCCCACAACACCCTGCGTTTAAGGTTACCTGCAGCCATATCCTGTACCGCTTCGGTTATAGTAGTCAAGGGACGTGAAAAGCGGTCAGCCAGCCGCACACTAATAATGGCAGTCAAGGCACCGCCCAGAAGTAGGGCTAAAAGAAGCATATACAGGGATTTCCGGTACAGATTCTCGATCTCGGTCAGAGGCCTTGCCAATCTGACTACTCCATCTATACTCTGACTCTTAAAAGGTACTGCCACATATATAGTCTTGACCTTTGCGGTATCACTGAAGCGGGTCTGGATCCCGGTACTGCCTTTCAGCGCCTGATAAACCTCAGGACGGTCCTTGTGGTTGCCCAGGGTGGACGGTGCAAACTCTGAGTCCGCCAGTACCTTGCCCGTAGAATCTATTATCGTTACCCGTGTATCAGAATCCTCGTCGGCTGACTTGGCTAAACGGGCGAAGTAATTGCTATCCTCATCCTTACTGAGAGCCAGGCTCTCAGCGATCAATTTTGCCTCCAGCTGCATGCTAGCCTTAATATTGTCGAACAGGTAAGCCCTGAAACCAAATGTCCCTAATAAACCGATAAATATAAGTACTGTAACGATCACGATCAAATATGTTCCGGTCAAGCGCCGGCGAAATGAATTAAACATTGCCGCCCTCCTCGAATTTATAACCTAGTCCGCGTATGGTTTTGATATAATATGGATTCTTCGAGTCTGCTTCGATCTTATCCCGAATTTTACTTATATGAACATCCAAAACCCTTGTGTTGGCACTTTCAGAGAAATCCCATATCACGTCCAAGAGGTATTCTCTTTTCAAAACCCGGCCTTTATTGCGTAAGAGCAGGCTGAGCAGCTCAAATTCCTTCAGAGTAAGATCCAGGAGCTTTCCGTGATGATAAATCTGATAGCTGTCCGGTTTTAAAAGAAAGCTTCCTATAACGATCTCCCGCTCCAGACTCTCTGATGCTTCCCCCGACTCCCGTCCACGGCGCAGGACTGCCTTGACGCGAGCGCATAGCTCCCGCACACTAAAGGGCTTGGTGACATAATCATCGGCCCCCAGTTCCAGACCGACTATCTTGTCCACCTCTTCATCACGGGCTGTAAGCATGATAACCGGGGTCATGATTTTATCCGAACGCAACCGGCGACAAACTTCAAGGCCGTCCTTGCCCGGCAGCATCAAATCTAAAACGATCAGATCCGGTTTTTCTTCCTGGACCAGTCGCAAGGCCTGATCGCCGTCATAGGCAGGTACCGTTACAAAACCTTCTTTATTAAGGTTATAACTGATCAGGCGGACCAGCGCTTCTTCATCATCTACCACCAGTATCTTTCCCTGCATCAGGCCCTCCTCACTTCGATTGTTCACTAGTTCTATCGTATACTTTTGTTTACCAAGAATAAAGCGGTTAAAGTTATTTTTAACAGTCTGTTAAGGAATAATTTACACAAGGAAAAACATCCGCTATGCTGAGGTTTTTAGTCTCCAGAAGGGGACGATCGGCACCAACTGATCAATGGAAATAGGCTTAAATGTCAAGTAGGTTTTGGTTTAAATCCGGGTACCTTTCGTACTCAGGGCACTTTGATTGAGCGGGGCTTGCTACTTACATTAATTATGGTTATGCCGATTTGAGTAGCATTCGCTCAGACCTTGAAACAACTTCCCCCAATAAATTCACGTAGTATAGAATTCTGCTGTACGGCTACATCATCTACCGGCCTGAAGTAACTCAAAAATTTCAACAGGCGTCTGGCTTCCACGTGCTCCGGATGGGACTGATCGATCTCGCGCAGCAAAGGCTCCGCCAATGGTTTTAATACAGCCAGTTCGTACACCAGCGAAGAATTGAACATCAGATTAGCATTCTCCTGAAACGGAAAGATGTTCTTCTCTTCCCCTCTCCTTACCGATGACCACCTTTTCAGGGTATCCAGGGCGCGATAGTTGCGGGTGCGGGCATCCCGTACAATGCGTCGGATGAGACGGCCATCAGTTGTCGGTATCCGGTTGGAGTAATCTATGTTTATCTGGGTTATGGCGCTGATATAGATCTTGAACTTCTGATGCTGTGGGATACTGGCAGTGAGGCGATCGTTAAGTCCATGGATACCTTCGATAATGATCGGTTCCCCTGCTGGTACCTGCATGGGCACCCCAATAGGATCACAACAGCCATTGCGGAAATTATAAACTGGTACTTCAACATTTTTACCTTCTATCAAACCGACCAGATCATTGTTGAATTTATCCAGCTTTAAGGCCTCCAGGGCTTCAAAGTCAAATTCTCCGGCCTCATCCCGGGGAGTCAATTCCCGGTCGATAAAATAATTGTCCAGGGAAACAGATACCGGACGCCGTCCGTTGACCCGAAGTTGGATAAGCAAACGCTGGGCAAATGTGGTCTTGCCCGATGAAGAAGGACCAGCAATAAGGACCAGCCGGATGCGCGGATCGGAACATATCATGTCAGCAATAGAAGCGATCTTTTTCTCGTGCAGCGCCTCGTTGATACGGATCATATCATTGATATCGCCGAACTCGATCATATCATTGAGAGCGGCGACATGGGGTATTTCCAGCATCTCCGCCCATCCTCTGGCTTCCTTATATATCTGCACTAATTTATTGGGTTCGTGATAGGCCTTGATGATCTCCGGTTCGGTCTTGTCCGGGGTCTGCAATACCAACCCCGCCGCAGTAGCAAACAGGTCAAAGTTGCTGAGAAGTCCAGTGTGAGTGACCATAAAGCCATAGAAATACTCATAAAAACCATCGAGTTCACTCATATGGACATGGTCCTTATCCCGGAATTCAAAGAGTTTGACCTTGTCGAGCTGCCCCTGTCTGGAAAAGATGTCACGTGCTTCTTCCTTGGAGACGATGCTTTTCTTAATGGGAAGATCCATATGCACCAGTTTCCGCATATGTTCTTCGATCAATGGGATCTCTTCCTGTTTGCAGGGCTGGTGCAGGAATTCACAGAGAAAACCATCATTTATACTGTGCTTTATTACCAGAATCCGTTCAGGGAACAGATCACGGCAGGCCTTAATCATCAGAAAGGAAATGCTGCGCCGGTAAATACGCATTCCGGCCTCGGTAGAGAGATCGATCAATTCTATCTCGCAAGGGTTGACAAAAACATGGTGCAGGTCTTTGAGTTCGTTATCTAATACTATGGCAACTATCTTGTGTTCGGGAATGGGATCAAGCGCAGCAACCAGTTCGTCAGCGGTGCTGCCAATAGGTACGTTATAGGTTCCCCAGCCCTTGACCTTTATTTCAATATCTATGTTTTCTACCAGTGGTGTTGACAAAAAAATACCCCCTTCAAACTGCCTAGTATATTATACAATAACAGGTATGAAAGGGGCATGGTTTTAAGATCTGAATATACCGCCGATGCAGCTTATCGCCTGGAAGCCATAAGCTTGGCCTCTAGATCCAGTTGTATTTTGGCCATACTGTCGTTG